>NZ_JBBWCB010000404.1:0-237 GCF_039888995.1 Pseudomonas rossensis
CAGCAGCCAGGCTCTGTGCCAGTTTCAGCTTCAAGTCCTGGAAACCGGAGCAACCGATGGCGCGACAGAACCGCACGATGGTCGGTTCGCTGATGCCCACGTTGTGGGCCAGGTCGGCCCATGGAGCTGTGCATCACCGCCGCAGGATCAAGCAGCACGTGGTCGGCGACCTTGAGCTCCGACTTGCGTAAGAGGTGGCGTGACTGGGCGATGTGTTGCAGCAGATTCAAAGGGCTG
>NZ_JBBWCB010000405.1:0-237 GCF_039888995.1 Pseudomonas rossensis
CTTCGGGAGGCGACAACAACATCTTCACCCAGATCGGCTTGATCGTACTGGTGGGGCTTGCCTGTAAGAACGCGATTCTGATCGTCGAGTTCGCCAAGGATAAACAGCAGGACGAAGGCTCAGCCCGCTCGCCGCGGTGCTCGAAGCTTGCCGTCTGCGTCTGCGGCCGATTCTGATGACTTCCTTCGCGTTCATCATGGGTGTTGTGCCACTGGTGTTCTCCAGCGGTGCCGGTGC
>NZ_JBBWCB010000406.1:0-237 GCF_039888995.1 Pseudomonas rossensis
GACACCTCGGCCACCTGGGCAACATAACTGCCGAAAGACTCATGCACCGCGACACCCAACGCATGGCCGTCCGGCAGTGGCGCCTTCCAGTTGGCTTTCTCGACGGCCAGGTTCAGCACACGCCAAGATGCCGCGGATGGTCCTTGAGCAAGGTTCGTCGGTACTCGACCGGATCCTTGCCGGCCGCCTCGGCCAGTTCGTCGATCAGCGACTCCATCACGAACGCGGTGTGGGTGT
>NZ_JBBWCB010000407.1:0-237 GCF_039888995.1 Pseudomonas rossensis
ATATTGCGCGGCGCCTGATGCTCAACGGTCATACCACCGTTGTTTACGACCGCAATACCGCCTTTGTCGACACCCTGGCCGCAGAAGGCGCCTCTGCCGTCATCGACCTGCCGGCGCTGTCGCTGGCCTGGCCAAGCCACGTGCGGTGTGGGTCATGCTGCCGGCCGGCGCACCGACCGAAGACACCATCGACACCCTGAGCACCTTGCTCGAAGCTGGCGATACCATCATCGACGG
>NZ_JBBWCB010000408.1:0-237 GCF_039888995.1 Pseudomonas rossensis
GCCGGCGAGCAGTTTGCCCTCCAGGGTTTCGTTGGAATCGAACACGTCGTAGATCACCTTGATCCCGCTTTTCGCCTGGAAGTCGACGAGAGTGGTCTCGCCGATGTAATCGGTCCAGTGTAGACGCTGACGGTTGGCTGGGCCTGCGCAACGGCGCTGAACAATAACGCCAGGGCGACCGGCACCACGGATTTCAATAGACGCATTCGACACCTCTTTTGATTGTTGGATTTTTCA
>NZ_JBBWCB010000409.1:0-237 GCF_039888995.1 Pseudomonas rossensis
GAAACCCCACACTACCATCGGCGATGCATCGTTTCACTGCTGAGTTCGGGATGGGATCAGGTGGTTCCAATGCTCTATGGTCGTCAAGAAATTCGGTAGCCAGGTCGTTCTCCTTGCGGGATCACGCTCCAGCGAATGGGTATGCGATAGTTTGGTGTTTTGTGAGTATCTCGAACTTTCGGTTCGTTTCGTCTTCACACACCGCAATCTGGCCTCTTTCGAGTTCGCAAATTGCTT
>NZ_JBBWCB010000410.1:0-237 GCF_039888995.1 Pseudomonas rossensis
AGCGCTCGACTCTGATGATGACTGCTCAAAAACCTTGCTTTTGGTCGCTTCGACCCGTGGCGCGATCAATGGGCTGATGGATGAAATCATCGAAGACCACGCTCGTGAACATGTCGCGATCCGACACTCAGCAACGAAGAAAGAGCGAAAGGCGTCGACGAGCTCCTCGAAGCTATTCGCCGCTATTCCAAATAGGATTTACCCAGATGAGTAATTCGTACACGGACTATGCCCACG
>NZ_JBBWCB010000411.1:0-236 GCF_039888995.1 Pseudomonas rossensis
CC
Organism: Pseudomonas rossensis; assembly: GCF_039888995.1. Classification (NCBI taxonomy): domain Bacteria; kingdom Pseudomonadati; phylum Pseudomonadota; class Gammaproteobacteria; order Pseudomonadales; family Pseudomonadaceae; genus Pseudomonas; species Pseudomonas rossensis. Next base: position 3 of record NZ_JBBWCB010000411.1, read on the forward strand.
CGTGGCCAACCACGAATGACCAGAAGGTTTGCCCGTAGCCGATGTGCGTCAGGTGCCCGGCCACCGCACCAATCATCAAACCGTTGAAGAACAGGAAAAACGCGCTGCCCAGGCCAACAACAAACCGCTGGCGAAGGTCTGAAAGGCAATGCCGATGTTGTGCATGATGTAGTAACCGAACATCACCCAGTCTTCACTGGCTGCCCGTTCGGCAGAGCGGCCCAAATGACCGGC
>NZ_JBBWCB010000412.1:0-236 GCF_039888995.1 Pseudomonas rossensis
CAGCAGCCAGGCTCTGTGCCAGTTTCAGCTTCAAGTCCTGGAAACCGGAGCAACCGATGGCGCGACAGAACCGCACGATGGTCGGTTCGCTGATGCCCACGTTGTGGGCCAGGTCGGCCATGGAGCTGTGCATCACCGCCGCAGGATCAAGCAGCACGTGGTCGGCGACCTTGAGCTCCGACTTGCGTAAGAGGTGGCGTGACTGGGCGATGTGTTGCAGCAGATTCAAAGGGCTG
>NZ_JBBWCB010000413.1:0-235 GCF_039888995.1 Pseudomonas rossensis
ACACCCACACCGCGTTCGTGATGGAGTCGCTGATCGACGAACTGGCCGAGGCGGCCGGCAAGGATCCGGTCGAGTACCGACGAACCTTGCTCAAGGACCATCCGCGGCATCTTGGCGTGCTGAACCTGGCCGTCGAGAAAGCCAACTGGAAGGCGCCACTGCCGGACGGCCATGCGTTGGGTGTCGCGGTGCATGAGTCTTTCGGCAGTTATGTTGCCCAGGTGGCCGAGGTGTC
>NZ_JBBWCB010000043.1:0-43453 GCF_039888995.1 Pseudomonas rossensis
GCCGTACATATTCCTACGTGAGATATGATTAACTAATTGATTTATATTATTATTTTTTAATATTAATAGCTTGTGACAGCCAGTTTCAGCTAACGGGGGTGATTGCTCTTGGTAGGGAACTCTCTAGTATCTGAACTGTGTCGACGGACAGACACGCCCTTCAAGGATGAGGGGGAAGGACATCGCAGGAAGCGATTCATCAGGACGATGAAAAGGATCACAGGGAATAGGGAAAAAATGTGGGCGGGTCAAACCGCCCCTTTTTTTGCCTGCAGAAAAGCAAAAAGGCCCACAAGGGGCCTTTTCGAGAACGCGGGGGTAATCAGCGTTCGAGGTCTTTGATCTTGCCTTTGACGCCATCCCACTCTTCGGCATCGGGCAACGATTCTTTCTTCTCGGTGATGTTGGGCCAGATTTCTGCCAGCTCAACGTTCAGCTGAATAAATTCCTGCATGTCTTCCGGGACTTCATCTTCGGAGAAGATGGCCACGGCAGGGCATTCTGGTTCGCACAGTGCGCAGTCGATGCACTCATCCGGGTGAATCACCAGGAAGTTCGGGCCTTCGTAAAAGCAGTCCACCGGACAGACTTCTACGCAGTCGGTGTACTTGCACTTGATGCAGTTGTCGGTGACGACGAAGGTCATTTCTAATTTTCTCCTCAGGCGGCGGCAGCGGAGCCCCTTCACGTTGGGGTCGCCAGGTTTGGGAGCGATAGTCTGCTGGTCAGGCTATAAGCCAGCAGCATCCCAAACCGCGCGAGATTCTAACAGCTTGCAGGCAAGTGCGTTAGATCCGTGTCTTTAGTGTATAGAGCATTTCGAGCGCCCGACGCGGTGTCATGTCATCCAGATCAAGTTTGGCCAGATCATCCAGCACCGGATGCGGCAGGCTGGCGAACATGTCGCTCTGCTGCGGCGCGGCCGGTTTGCCTTTGGCCGTCTTGGGAACTTCATGAGGCAGGGCGGTCGCTTCCAGCCGGCCCAGGTGTTCGCGAGCGCGCACAATCACTTCGCTAGGCACACCGGCCAACTGCGCAACCGCAAGGCCGTAGCTCTGGCTGGCAGGCCCTGGCAGCACGTGGTGCAGGAACACGATGCGTTCGTTGTGCTCGGTAGCGTTGAGGTGCACGTTGGCCACCAGCGGTTGGGCTTCCGGCAATACGGTCAGCTCGAAGTAGTGGGTTGCGAACAGCGTATAAGCTCGCAGATGCGCCAGGCGCTCGGCTGCCGCCCACGCCAGGGATAGACCGTCAAAGGTGCTGGTGCCGCGACCGACTTCGTCCATCAGCACCAGGCTGCGCTCGGTGGCGTTGTGCAGAATGTTCGCGGTCTCGCTCATTTCGACCATGAAGGTCGAGCGCCCGCCGGCCAGGTCATCGCTGGAACCGATCCGGGTAAAGATCCGGTCCACCAGAGACAACTCGCAACTGGCTGCCGGCACGAAGCTGCCGATGTGTGCCAGCAGCACGATCAGAGCGGTCTGGCGCATGTAGGTGGATTTGCCGCCCATGTTCGGACCGGTGATCACCAGCATGCGGGTGTTGTCGTCGAGGCTCAGGTCGTTGGCCACGAACGGCGTGGTCAGTACTTGCTCGACCACCGGGTGACGACCCTGGCTGATGCGCATGCTTGGCTCACTGACGAAGCGCGGGCAGTTCAGATCGAGGTTCAGCGCACGTTCGGCAAGGTTGCTCAGCACGTCCAGCTCGGCCAGTGCCGCGGCGGTGTCCTGCAACGGTGGCAGCTGGGCGATCAAATCTTCGAGCAGTGTTTCGTAGAGCATCTTCTCGCGCGCCAGGGCGCGGCTCTTCGCCGACAGCGCCTTGTCTTCGAACGCCTTCAATTCCGGCGTAATGAAGCGCTCGGCCCCTTTCAACGTCTGGCGACGGATATAGTCTGCCGGCGCCGATTCAGCCTGCTTGCTTGGCAACTCAATGAAGTAGCCATGAATGCGGTTGTAACCGACTTTCAGGTGCGACAGACCGGTACGGGCCTTCTCGCGTGCTTCGAGGTCGATCAGGAACTGCCCGGCGTTTTCGCTGAGCGATTGCAAATCGTCCAACTCGGCGTCGTAACCGGTTTTCAACACGCCACCGTCACGAATGACGGCCGGCGGGTTGTCGATGATGGCTTTTTCCAGCAGCGCCGCCAGTTCCGGGTAGGTGCTGGTGGTCGTCGCCAGTTGAATGATGTGCGGAGCTTCCAGCTCAGTCATTGCCACTTGCAACTCAGGCAATGCACCGAGCGCATCGCGCAGGCGAGCCAGGTCACGAGGGCGGGCATTGCGCAGGCCGATCCGCGCCAGGATCCGCTCGATGTCGCCGATTTCCTTGAGCTGCGGCTGCAGTTTCTCGAAGCGGTAACCGTCGAGCAGGCAGGTGATCGAGGTCTGGCGCGCCAGCAACACGGTTAGATCCCGCAGCGGACGGTTCAACCAGCGGGTCAGCAGGCGGCTGCCCATGGCGGTCTGGCAGCGATCGACCACCGATTGCAACGTGTTGTCGCGACCGCCAGCCAGGTTAGTGTCCAGTTCCAGGTTGCGACGGCTTGCGCCGTCCAGCACCACGGTGTCGTCCAGGCGTTCATGCCGCAGGCTGCGCAAATGGGGCAGGGCGGTGCGCTGGGTTTCCTTGGCGTAACTGAGCAGGCAACCGGCGGCGCCAATGGCCAGGGTCAGGTTCTCGCAACCGAAACCTTTCAGGTCCTGAGTGGAAAACTGCTGGCAAAGGCTTTTCAGCGCCGAATCACGTTCGAAATCCCACGGCGCACGGCGACGAACCCCACGACGTTTCTCCGCCGGCAGATCCTTCGGCCAGTCGTCCGGGATCATCAGCTCTACCGGATTGACCCGCTCCAGTTCTGCCAGCAGGTTTTCCCAGCCCTTGATCTCCAACACGGTGAAGTTGCCGCTGGTGATGTCCAGCACCGCCAGGCCGAACAGACGCTCGTCACCCAGCACGGCCGCGATCAGGTTGTCCCGACGCTCATCCAGCAGCGCTTCGTCACTGACCGTACCCGGCGTGATGATCCGCACCACCTGACGATCCACCGGGCCCTTGCTGGTCGCCGGGTCGCCGACCTGTTCACAGATCACCACCGACTCGCCGAGCTTGACCAGTTTCGCCAGGTAACCTTCCGCGGCATGGTAAGGAATCCCACACATGGGAATCGCCTGACCTGCCGACTGCCCACGGGCGGTCAGGGTGATGTCCAGCAATTTGGCGGCTTTCTTCGCGTCTTCGTAGAAGATCTCGTAGAAGTCGCCCATGCGATAGAACATCAGCTGGTCTGGGTGCTGGTTTTTCAGGCGCCAGTACTGCTGCATCATTGGCGTGTGGGAGGACAGATCGGAGAGCGCTTTATTCATCGGATAATCAGGCAAATTCGTTGAAAGGTGTAGGGCAAAGGAGGGGCATCGGCCCGGCTTTTCCGCGATGGGCGCAAGGTTAACATGGGCGGTCCACCCGACGCAGGCATGAAAGCCCTGCGATACATTTCTTCTGTCTATGCACGACATATGCGCAATTTATGCAATTTGGCATTTGTCTTCCACGAAAAGAACAAGCACTATGCGCTTTATGCAAAAACGCAATGTTTCTACCGTCTTAAGAGCGCTGCTCGATCAGCACGGGATCTCCCCCACGGAGCTTCACCGTCGCACCGGCGTGCCTCAATCCACTCTCTCGCGGATCCTCAGCGGGAAGATCGTCGATCCCTCGGACAAACACATCTCGAAGATCGCCGAGTACTTCGCCGTGAGCACCGACCAGTTGCGGGGCCGTGCGGATGTCGCTCCGGCAGCCAGCACCGGGCGCGATCAATTGCATTCGGAACTCAAGGACATAAGTCTGTGGGACGACGATACGCCCGTCGATGATGACGAGGTATCGGTCCCCTTTCTTCGCGAGGTTGAATTGGCAGCAGGATCAGGAAGGTTCGTCATCGAAGAGAGCGAACGCTCTAGCCTGCGCTTCGGCAAGCGGAGTCTGCGCCACAACGGCGTGCAGTTCGACCAGGCCAAATGCGTGACGGTGCGCGGCAACAGTATGTTGCCGGTACTGCGCGACGGCGCCACCGTCGGCGTCAATGCCGGCAAGTGCGGGATCGGCGATATCGTGGATGGCGACCTTTATGCCATCAACCATAACGGCCAGCTGCGGGTGAAACAGCTTTATCGCCTGCCTACCGGGATACGCCTGCGCAGCTTCAATCGCGATGAACATCCGGACGAGGACTACACCTTCCAGGAAATCCAGGAAGAGCAGATTGTCATCCTCGGTCACGTCTTCTGGTGGGGCATGTACGCCCGTTAACCTCAACGTTGTCAGATAAAACCCGCCACCGAGCGGGTTTTTTTTCGCCTGCCAAAAACCGCCAGCGCCTTTGTTTGCGGGACTTTAATGCGTTAATGCATTCGCAACGCATAAATAAATGCATTTGTGCATTGACTGTATATGCATCCATGCATATTCTTTGTCTCAAGCCGCTCAACAAAGCAGCTCGAAACGAAGCTCTTTAGTTCCACCACAAAGGCAGCGATGAACCGGCCTCAACGGTTCAGAGGGTTGGCAACTGACCCGGGTGTGCAGCGTAAAGCACCAAAAGCAGTTATCCGGCGGGCAGGGACCGCGGTCGGAAAAACAATCTGAATGGACCCGTACCGCGCCAGTAGCGTCGAAAGGTCAACGCGAAGGACCGCATTACTGAAAAGCCTGGGCGACCGGGCTTTTTGGAATGCCTGCCTACCGTCAGGTATATCAACCCCCCATTGGGGATCGACTGTGCAGCGGCCGTTGCGCAATCAAGACATTCCACTTAATAGGTAAAACCATGAACGGACTCAAGAAAATCATTGCCCCGCTGATGTTGGCTTTGGCCCTTGTCGGCCTTGCTGGCAGTGCCACCGCGGCGAACCTCCTGGTCAACGGCAGCTTTGAACAACCCGGCTGCAGCGACAGCTGCGTGCTGGACACGACGGTGAAAGCCAACTTCATCACGGGCTGGACGACCTTTCTGTCGGGTGCCGAGTATTTCAACATGCGCGCTTCGATCCCTGGATCTGCGGCAGCGGAAGGCGCAGTGATCGTCGATCTGGCTAACAACGTTTACAGCAATGGTGGCGGGATTCAGCAGAACTTTGCCACCGTGATAGGGGCCAAGTACCGATTGACTTTCAGCATGGGCAATTCGATGTACGCCAACCGATCCGGCGATGGTGTCGTGCAAGTGAAAGTGGCCGGTCAGACCGCGCTCTTCAACACACCAACGGTCAAGGGTGGCGTCGTCGAGTGGAATACCGTGACTTATGACTTCACTGCTACCACGAATCAAACAACCCTGGCCTTTTCCAACGAGCAGAACCCGTACGTCAACTTCGCTTTCATCGACAATGTGATCGTTGAAAAGCTGTAGTTCTTCGTCGATCAAAACCAGGCGGCTCATTTCCGAGAGGCGCATCTCATCGATCCCCGGGAGGCGTGACATGACAAACGAGCAACAAGCGTTGCTGGACATGCCGATCTGGCTCGTCATCGTCCTCGCCCTGGTGGGCGGGGTGTCCGGCGAAATGTGGCGCGCCGACAAGGAGGGCGCCCGCGGCTGGTCATTGCTGCGGCGCCTGGCCTTGCGATCCGGGGCCTGCATGGTCTGCGGGGTCTCGGCCATCATGCTGCTGTATGCCGCCGGCGTGTCGATCTGGACGGCTTGCGCGTTCGGTTGCCTGACGGCGATGGCCGGGGCAGATGTTGCCATTGGCCTTTATGAACGCTGGGCGGCCAAGCGGATTGGCGTTTGCGAAGTGCCGCCGCGAGATACCCGCCAGGATCACTGAACACCAAGCCCAATGGAATGGCGAGCAGCGGTGCCGACCGGCATCCGACCCGCAAGGACGCGGGCTTCCCACGGCCAGTAACTTTCACTCAAACCCGCCAACAAGCGGGTTTTTTATTGCCCGGTGAAAACACCATGAAGATCACCCCACTGATCACCCAACTGCGCGATCACTGCCCAACCCTCGCCAATCGCGTGGCTGCCGGCATCGACCTCGAAACGCTGCAAGCCAGTACCCCGTTTTCAACTCCTTGCGCCTACGTGGTGCCGATTGCCGATCTGGCGGGCGCAAACGCGGCGCAAAACGCTACGTGGCAGACCATTCGCGACCGTTTCGAAGTGACCCTGGTGCTTGACACCACCGACGCTACAAAAGCGCTGGATCTGTTGCACGACCTGCGGGCCGAACTGTGGCGGGCGCTGGTGGGTTTCAAGCCCGGCAGTGATTACGACGCCATCGCCTATGACGGCGGCGAACGGGTTTCCATCAACAGCAACCGGGTGCTGTATCGCCTGCGCTTTTTTGCCGAGTTCCAGCTCGGCCGCAATCTGCCTGGTCAGCCTGCGGAGAGCTGGCACGAACGTGAACTGGACGGTTTGTCGTCCTTTACCGGGGTCACCGTGCGGGTCGATGCGATCGATCCGGCGGACCTCAATCTGAAACGCCCAGGCCCCGACGGACGCCTGGAACTGACTTTCTCTGGAGACGTAACCCCATGAGCAAACGCATCACCGTGCTGCCGGCCCCAGGCCGCGCCGTGCCGGACCCGGAAGCGGGCGATCTGTTGCCCCTCGAGGGCCGTGAAGTGCCGGACAACGCCTGGTGGCGTCGACGTCTGGCCGATGGCGATATCACTACCAAAGCCGTGAAAGCGGCGAAACCACAGGGAGCCAAATAATGGCGATCGGATTCAGCAACATCCCCGCGGACATTCGTGTTCCGCTGTTTTACGCCGAGATGGACAATTCGGCCGCCAATAGCGCGTCGTCGGCCATGCGCCGTTTGATCGTCGCTCAGGTCAACGACAACATTGCGCCGGCCGACGTTGGCAAACTGGTGTTGGTGTCCAGCGTGGCGCTGGCCAAAAGCATTGGCGGCCAAGGCTCGATGCTCGCCTCGATGTATGAAACCTGGCGCAAGACCGACCCGATCGGCGAGATCTGGTGCCTGCCGCTGCACAACACCGAAGGCAGCATCGCCAAAGGCGTGTTGACCCTGACCGGCGCGGCCACTCAAAGCGGTGTGCTCAACCTGTACATCGGCGGCGTTCGCGTTCAAGCGGCCATCGTCAACGGGGCCACTGCGGCGCAAGCGGCCACTGCACTGGCGCTGAAAATCAACGCCTCGGCCGATCTGCCGGTCAGCGCTGCAGCCGTTGAAGGCGTCGTGACCCTGAGCGCCAAATGGACTGGTGACAGCGGTAACGACATCAGCCTGCAATTCAATCGCCTGGGCAAGAGCAACGGCGAAGAAACTCCGGCCGGCCTGACCACGGCCATAACCGCCATGACCGGCGGCGCCGGTGTGCCGGATCAGGTCGCTGCGGTAGCGGCGCTGGGCGATGAGCCGTTCGAGTTCATCTGCATGCCATGGTCGGACCTGTCGACCCTCAACACCTGGCAAGCGGTCATGGATGACAGCACCGGTCGTTGGTCGTGGGCCAAGCAATTGTTCGGTCATGTCTACAGCGCCAAGCGCGGCACCATCGGTACTTTGGTCGCTGCCGGCCAAGCGCGTAATGACCAGCACATGACCCTTCAGGCGCTGGAACCGGGTGTACCGCAACCGTTCTGGGTTCAGGCCGCTGCACTCGCTGCGCGCACGTCGGTGTTCATCTCCGCCGACGCCAGCCGTCCGACCCAAAGCGGCAGCCTGCCAGGTCTCGACCCGGCACCCGCCAGTGAGCGTTTCACCCTGACCGAGCGTCAGTCGCTGCTCAACTACGGGATCGCTACCGCGTACTACGAAGGCGGCTACGTGCGCATTCAACGTTCGATTACCACCTATCAGAAGAACGCCTACGGCCAGGCAGACAATTCCTACCTGGACAGCGAAACCATGCACCAGTCGGCGTTCATCGTGCGTCGGCTGCAAAGCGTGATCACCAGCAAATACGGTCGCCACAAACTGGCTTCCGACGGCACCCGTTTCGGCGCCGGCCAGCCGATCGTGACCCCGAGCACTATTCGCGGCGAGCTGATTGCCCAGTACGCCAAGCTCGAACTGGAAGGCCACGTCGAAAACGCCGAGCTGTTCGCCGAGCACTTGATCGTCGAGCGCGACGTGCAGGACCCGAGCCGGGTCAACGTGCTGTTCCCGCCGGATTACATCAACGGTCTGCGCATGTTCGCGCTGCTCAACCAATTCCGTCTGCAGTACGACGACGCAGCCTGATCGCTGCCTTTGACTGTGTGATTTCAGCCTACCTCGCGTGGGCTTTTTATTTGAAGGGAGAAACACTATGGGTCAACTGATTGCGGGCACCTGCTACGTCAAAGTGGACGGCGCTCAACTGACTATCAATGGCGGCTGCGAAGCGCCGTTGCTGGCTGTGAAACGGGAAACCGTCGTACCGGGTTTCTACAAGGAAACCGACATCGCCCCGTCGTTCAAAGTGACGGCGCTGCACACCGCGGACTTCCCGCTCAAGCAACTGATCGCAGGTTCCGACATGACCGTTACCTGCGAATTCAGCAACGGCAAAGTCTACGTACTGGCCGGCGCCTACCTGGTTGAAGAGCCTGTCTCCAAAGGCGATGACGCCACCATCGAACTGAAATTCGAAGGCATCAAGGGGACCTGGCAATGACTGGCGCCGTGAAGCTTCAAGTCGCGATCGAAGCTCACGGCGAGCCCTTGACCGAACTCAACCTGCGCCGTCCAACGGTGCAGGAAGTTCGAGCGATCAAGGCGCTGCCGTACAAGATCGACAAGAGCGAAGAAGTCAGCCTCGACATGGACGTCGCGGCCAAATACATCGCGGTGTGCGCCGGCATCCCGCCGTCGTCGGTCAACCAGTTGGACCTGGCTGACCTCAACGCGCTGAGCTGGGCTGTCGCGAGTTTTTTCATGAGTGCGGCGTCGGAGCCATCACCGACCTGATTTCAGTCGCCTATGACCTGGCCTGGTTCTGGAAGGTTGACCCCGAACAGATGATGGCCAGGCCACTGGATGTGCTCCGCGAATCGCTGGAGCACGCGCAACGGATCAATGCGATGCAGCAGGTGCAGTGATGGCAGACATAGAAGAGAAAGAAAAAAAGTCGGTGCTGCTGACGGGCATCGATGAACTGTCACTCAAACTTGGCGCCCTCCGGGCAAAAGTCGAAAGCTTCAAGAAAAACCTGGAGCAGACCGGCCTCGGCAAGCTGGATATCAGCGGTCTGTTCAAGGGTGGCAGCGTGATCACGCCCTTCGTGGACGGGATCAAGGCGTCCGCTGCGTTCACGGGCCAATTGACCGAGGTCAATGAGGCCGCCAAAGGTGTCGATGTGCCGAGCGTGCCGGCCAGCGCCGCGCAAACCATGAACGTGTTCAGTCGGTCGATGGAGCAGGTGTCGGTTGCCGCAAACACCGCCTTGCAGCCTGCCGTCGCTACGGTAACGGCAGGTCTTCAACCTTTGCTGGTTGGTTTTGGCACTCTGCTCAATGACAACCCGAAACTGGTCGAGGGACTGGCGGCCGGTGCCATCGCGTTCTCGGCGATGCAAACCGCCGTGACCGGTGCGACCCAAGTGTTCGATCTGATGAGCATGGTGCTCAAGACCAACCCCATTGTGCTGATTGCCACGGGTATCGCCCTGGCAGCCGGTTTGATTGTGGCCAACTGGAAGCCCATATCGGCGTTTTTCGCCGGGCTCTGGCAAAAGATTTCTCCGGTCGTGATGCCCATGGTCGAGTTCTTCAAGACGATGTTTGCGTTCACGCCGCTTGGGCAAATCATCAGCCATTGGGGACCGATCACCGCCGTGTTCGCGGCGATCTGGGACGTCATCAAAGCGGCGGCCACGCCGGTAATCGGTTTTTTTCAGACGCTTTTTTCCTGGTCACCACTGGGTTTGATCATCAACAACTGGACACCGTTGACAGGCCTGTTCTCGGCCATCTGGGACTTGCTCAGAGCGCTGTCGGTGCCGGCCATGGACTTTCTGCACGGCCTGTTCGACTGGTCGCCGCGGGAGATGATCATCGCCGGCTGGGGCGCGGTCACTGAACTGTTTTCCGGGATCTGGGACGGCATCAAGGTCCCGGCGCTGGTGATGTACGACACGCTGCGCAGCCTGTTTGACTGGTTTCCACTGGAGGAGATCAAAAAGCGTTGGGAGCCGATCACCGAATGGTTCAGCCAATGGTGGGACAAGCTGCAAAGCGTCGTCGCGCCGATCAAGGAATTCTTTGCCGGTGGTTTCGGTGAGCTTGTCACCAGTGTGACTGGCAAGGTCGAAGGCCTGACCGAGGCTCAAGAGAAAACCAACGCCGAAGGTAGCGGTAAGTTTGCGCCGGCGTTTTTTGGCACCGACACCGAGCAACCACAAAGCCTGTCAGTGCTGCCCGGCAATCTGCCGCAAAAACCCTCGATGCCGCCTGGCTCCCTGACACAAAACTCCAGCGCCCTGATTCAGCAAAGCGCCGCCAACAGCCGCACACAACTCGAAGGCGGCCTGACCGTGCGCTTCGAAAATGCGCCGGCCGGTATGCGCACCGATCAGCCGCAAACCAATCAACCGGCGCTGGCGCTCAATTCGCGCATCGGCTACCGCACACTGTCCCTTGGAGGTTCCAATGAGCTGGCGTGATCGTTTGATGCCGGCGTCGTTTCGCGGCGTCCGGTTCTGGGTCGATCAGGCGAAAAACCCGGTCGGCCAAAAGGGCCAGTTGCACGAATACCCACAACGCGATCTGCCATATTTCGAGGGCCTTGGCCTGCAGGCGAAGATTCACGATTTGACGGCATTTGTCGTTGGCCCCGATTGCCTGGAGCAGCGCGACAAACTGCTCAAGGCGCTGGAGCAGGGCAGTGGTGAGCTGGTTCACCCGTGGCTGGGGCGCCTGCAGGTCAAGGTCGGCGAATGCGACATGACCCACACCCGCCAGGACGGCGGGTTGGTGACCTTTACCTTGAAGTTTTACCCCGATCAACCGGTGCCGTTTCCGACGGCAGCGGTCAGCACGCAGAAGTTATTGCTGGTGTCGGCCGACAGCCTGCTGGGCTCCGCAGTGAAACGTTTCGAAGACGCGATGACCTTGATCAAGGCTGCGCGGATCGGCATTGCCAACCTGCGCAACAGCATCAAGGAGGCTTACGAGGTGATTCAGCAGCACCTCCAGCCATTGATCGATGAGTACCAGCAGATCAGCGATCTGGTCAAAGCCGTCAAGGAGCTGCCCAAGGATGTGGCGGCGGAATTCAAGGGATTGATCGGCGACATCAACGAACTGAAGGACTTCGCCCGTGAAGGCTATCGTGGCGTGATTGCCAACGTCTCCCAACAGCTCGAAGCCATCAAGAAGGCCGACGCGCCGAAGTTGACCACCGGCAAAGACACCACTGCTGCGGCCCAGGCGCTGACCAATCTGGTGCAGGACACCTTGATTGTGCAAGTGGCCCAGTGGGTCGCGTCGATGCCGGTGGCTTCGCAGGCAGTCAAACGGGTCACCAACCTGCCGGTCGGGCATCAGGCTGTGCTACCGACCACGCACCAGGACGTTCCGGTAGTCGACGATTTAGAGGCCTTGCGTGCGGCACTTGAGGAAGTGTTCAAGCTGCCCGAGGCCAAGGCGGATCCCGCGCACTATCTGGCGATGAGCAATCTGCGTCAGGCACTTCGCGCGCATTTGAAGGCGGTCGCGTCGTCGGGCGTTCGACTGGTCAGCAAATCCTTCAAGCAAAGCCTTCCGGGGCTGGTCGTGATCTATCAGCAAAGTGGAGACGCCACGCGAATCGCTGAAGTACTACAGCGCAACGGCATTATTCATCCGGGGTTTCTGCCGCTGGACGACGTAAAAGTCCTGGGGGAATAGACCATGAATGAACTCGACAACAGTGTGTTGCTGACCGTTGATGGTTTGGAGTACGGCGGCTGGAAAAGCGTTGAAATCACCGCAGACCTAGAGCGTCAGTTCCGCACTTTCAAACTCGACATCACCTGGCAATGGCCGGGGCAGACGGTCGACCGGCCGATCCGCCCGGGTGCGCCCTGCCAAGTGCGAATCGGCTGCGATCTGGTGCTCAGTGGGTATGTGTTCAAGGCGCCGATCAGCTATGACGGGCGGCAGATCAGCCTGAGTATCGAAGGCAGTTCGAAGACTCAGGACCTGGTGGACTGCGCGGCGATCAACACACCCAACCAATGGCATCAGCAATCGTTGCTCAGCATCGTTCAGGCGCTGGCCTCGCCTTATGCCGGGAAAGTGGTCAGTGAAATCCCCGACACCGCGCGACTCGGCAGCCACACCATCGTGCCGGGGGAAACGGTCTTTCAGTCGATCGACCGTTTGCTCACGCTGTTTCGGGTGTTTTCCACCGATGACGCCGAAGGCCGGGTGGTACTGGCCCGGCCGGGCAGCGGTGGGCGAGCCAGTGATGTGCTTGAGCTGGGCAAGAACATTCTGTCGGCCAACGCGCCGATGGACTTCAGTCAGGTGTTCTCCGAGTACCGGGTGATTGGCCAGCACAAGGGCGGCGAGGAGAAGAGCGGTGCGGCCGTGAGCGAAGTGTCCGGGGTTTCCACCGACCCGATTATCGGGCGCAAGCGGATCACCGTGATCAGTGAAAGCGCGCAATTGACCCGGGAACTGGCGCAGCAACGTGCCGACTGGGAAAGCGCTATTCGCGTCGGCAAGGCCGGCACCACGACCTATCGGGTACAAGGCTGGCGGCAGTCCAACGGTGATTTGTGGAAGCACAACACCTTGGTGCGGGTGATCGACAAGGTGTTGGGTTTCGACCACGACATGCTGATCTCCAAGGTGACTTACTCGCTGTCCGAACAGGGCTCGGTCACCACGCTGCAAGTGGCGCTGCCTTACACCTTCGATGCGAATCCGGTGCCTCCCAAAACCTGACACCTCGCTAAGCCTCGCTCCTACAAGGTAATCCACATGAGCCTACTGACACGCCTCCTGGCGCGCGGCACTGTCGTGCTCGCCAACTCGGCCACCAAGCTTCAATCCCTGCAAATGCGCCTCACCGCCGGCGAAGTGAACGACGACATGGAGCACTTCGAACCTTACGGTTTCACCAGCAATCCGCTGGCCGGCGCTGAAGGCATCGCGACGTTTCTGGGCGGTGATCGTTCTCACGCCATCGTGCTGGTGGTCGCCGACCGCCGCTATCGCCTCAAGGCACTGGCCCAGGGCGAAGTAGCGATCTACACCGACGAGGGCGACAAGATCCACTTCAAGCGTGGACGGATCGTCGACATCGAAACCGCCACCCTGAACATCCGCGCCAGCACCGCCGTAAACATCGATACACCGAACCTGACCCAGACCGGCAGGATCGTCTCTCAGGGCGATCAGATTGCCGGTGGCATCAGCCAGATCAAGCACGTGCACGTCGGCGTGCAGGCGGGCAGCGGCCAGACCGGCGTGCCGGCGGGAGGCCAGTGATGTTTATCAGCCAAAACCTCCACGCCGCACTGACCCGTTCAGTGCTGATCAGCCTGTTCACCTGGCGCCGCGCCGCCGATGACGATGCCCTCGATGACGAAGAACGTTTCGGCTGGTGGGGCGACACCTTTCCTACGGTCGCGGACGACCGTATCGGCTCACGCCTGTGGCTGCTGCGGCGGGTCAAGCTGACTCGGCAGACCCAGATGGACGCCGAGTTCTACGCCCGCGAAGCCTTGCAATGGCTGATCGACGACGGCCATTGCAGCGCCATCGACATCATCAGCGAACGCCTCGACGCCCAGCGCCTGAACCTGCGCACGGTCCTGACCCTGGCCGACGGCGAGCGCCTGGACATCAACCCTGATAACAGTTGGCAGGTGATCTATGCCGTTTGAAACCCCTTCGCTGCCGGTGCTGATCACGCGCACCCAAAGCGACCTGGCCAGCGATTCGCTGCGCCAGTCCGATGCGCAAGTGCTGGCCCGCACCCTCGGTGGTGCCGCCTATGGCTTGTATGGCTATCTGAACTGGATCGCCGAGCAGATCCTCCCGGACAAGGCCGATGAGTCGACCCTGGAGCGAATCGCCGCACTGCGTCTGAACCAGCCGCGTAAAGCCGCGCAATCGGCCAGCGGCAGCGTCAGCTTTACTGCCAGCGCTGGCGCTGTGCTGGACGTCGATACTCTTCTGCAATCGAGCGACGGTCGCATTTACAAAGTCACTTCCGCCCGCACCACCAGCAATGGCTTGAACCGCACCACCATCGCCGCCCTCGACGCCGGCAGCCTCGGGAATGCCGACGCCGGCATGACGCTGATTCCGGTGCAGCCGATTCTGGGCATTATCGGCAACAGCTTCACGTTGCTGGCGCCGGGGTTGACCGGTGGGATCGCTCGGGAAAGTCTGGAGTCCCTGCGGTCCCGGGTGATTCGTTCTTACCGGATCATTCCTCACGGCGGTTCGGCGCAAGACTACGAAACCTGGGCGCTCGAATGTCCGGGGGTGACCCGTGCGTGGTGTCGCGGCAGCTATCCCGGCCCCGGCATTGTCAGTCTGTACATCATGCGCGACGACGATGCGCAACCCGTCCCCAATCCCGAGCAACTGGCTGAAGTTCAGGACTACATCGAACCTCTGCGCCCGGTCACCGCCGAATTGCGTGTGCTGCCGCCGGTACAAGTGCCGGTGACCTACCGACTGAGCCTGAAGCCCGACACCACGGCCGTACGCGCCGCCGTTGAGGCGCAACTGCGCGACCTGCATAACCGCGAAGGAGGCCTGGGCGACACCCTGCTGGTGAGTCACATCCGTGAAGCCATCAGCAGCGCAACAGGTGAAAGTGATCACGATCTCAAATCACCTACCGCCGACGTCGAAGCCGAGAGCAACCAGTTGCTGACCTTCGGAGGTTGCGTATGGCAGTGATCAGAACCGCCGCGCAATACCAGGCCCAACTGCGCAGCCTGCTACCCAGCGGCCCCGGGTGGGACCCCGAGCGGGTCCCGGAACTTGAAGAAGTCCTTGAAGGCGTCGCCCAGGAACTGGCCCGCCTCGACGCTCGCGCCGCTGACCTGCTCAACGAAATGGACCCCGCCGGCGTCAGTGAACTGGTACCGGATTGGGAGCGGGTGATGAACCTGCCCGACCCGTGCCTGGGTGCGACGCCACTGTTCGACGACCGCCGCCTCGCCGTACGCCGGCGACTGCTCGCTGTTGGCAGCCAGGCCATCAGCTACTACGTCGAGATCGCCAAGAGTCAGGGTTACCCGAACGCCACCATCACCGAGCTTGAAGTCCCGCGAATGGGACGGGCCCGGTTTGGCCAGGCGCACTTCGGAACATGGCAGGCGCATTTCATGTGGACGCTCAATACCGGTGGCCGACTGCTGCTCGGCCGGCGTTTTGGCGCGAGTTACTGGGGAGAGCGCTTCGGCGTGAATCCGGGCTCCGCGCTGGAATGCCTGATCCATCGCAACGCACCGGCGCATACCAAGGTGCACATCAATTATGACTAGGGAGTAGAGGGATGGACTATCCGAAAAGTGTGCCCAGCGCCGGGTTGGTGAATGGGAAGTTTGTGGATGAAAACCCGTTGATGGGGACGCCGGGGTCGTTGATTCCGGCGGACTGGGGGAATGGGGTGACGCAGGAGATTGTGAATGTCATCAAGGCCGGGGATCTGACTCCGGATGAGACGAAGTTCGACCAATTGCTGCTGGCCATTCAGAGCGTTTCGGCCAAGGGCTGGAATCTGGATTCGGCGTTGCCGATCGGCTCTCTGCCGTCGGCCACCGTGGCGACGGCGGATGGGCGTTTGCCGGTGACCCCTGCGGCGGTTTCGACCAGTGGCGGCCGGGTGTCGATTCCGGTGGGAGTGTTGGTCAGCATTGGCCAGGAAGTCGTCGCGGGGCAGTTGGGCAGGGCGCGGACGTTTACTACCCAAGCGTGGAGCAGTGCGGATTTGATGCCGACCTCCAGCTACTTTCTTCGGGCGCAGGTGATCGGTGGGGCGCTGACCTTTTACATGCAGCGCGGAACAATCTATGACGCCGCGCCCGAAGGTTTGAAGGGCACTGTCAATGGCGGGGCGGGGGGCGGTTTTCAGTCCACGCCACTGGACCTCTGCATTGCTTGGGTGGTGACGGCTGCGCCGGGTTCCGTGCCGGTCATCAGGCCGATCTACAATCGTAATCGGTTGGCGTGGACGCAAACTGTCAACGGCAACGGTGTGGTTTACCTACCTCTGGATCCTCATGCCCGGGCGGCACGTCTGGTGGTGGGGAACCCGACGCCTTCGGCGACGGAGATCTCCGGGGTGTCGTTTGCGCCAACAGGTTGGGTTGGCGGCAACTACTGCTTTCTCTCACCGGCGCTGACCACCAGTTCCAATCACGATGGTGGTTGGACGACTCCGATGCCGTGCGTGATCTTCACCAATAACTTTGTCAACGACGCCACGGTCACGACCCTGACCGCCAGTTTCGACCATTCGCAATTGCGCTCGTTGTGGCAGTCCTACCAGGCCGAACACATGCTCGGTTCGACCAGCGCCGTCAGCGATGAATTGCTGTTCAGTATGGGGATCAAGAACCACCCCGTGTCTGATTACGCCACTGGAATCGCGGTCAACTTCGCGGCGGCAGTTAATGTCAGTCTTTCCTGGGAGTTGATTCGATGAACGTTATTCAAGAGCTTCATCAGTTTGAGGACGGTCTGCGTCCCGCACAGCCTTCTGCCGCCCATGACTGGGACGGTGAGAAATGGGTGCTGGACGCCGCGAAAATCGCTCTGCTGGAACAACAGGAAACCGAACGCCTGTGCGCCAAAGTCGATGCTGCTGCAGACAAAGCACGCACTGCTCTGGCCGGTGATCCACTCAAGGCAATGGAATATGCTCAGGCCGCCGTTGCCGCCCAAGCCTACAAGGAGGCAGGCTACCCGAAAAAGGACGTGCCGATGGCCGTCTCCGCATGGGTCGTTAAAGGCCGGACGGCCAAGCAAGCCGCTGAGCAGATCCTGAGCAAAGCCGCACAGTTGAGCGACCATCTGCGCACCCTGCGCACCCTGCGCCTCAAGGCCAAAATGCAAATCCGCGCGCACGCGGCCAAGGGCAAGATAGATCTGGCCCGCAGCGCTGGCGATGAAGCGTTGGTGGCTATTCGTGAATTCGTCAGTGGCTCGGCTGACTAGGCGAGAGCCCTTCAATTCCCCTGTTCAGGCCCACGTATTCGTGGGCCTTTTTCTTTCTTGAAAAAAACCGTGGGCGCGATTGCACCGCTAACTGCGTCGACACGGACCATTTGTTATTTCAGAGGAGAGATAGACGTATGGACTATCCAAAAAGCGTGCCCAGCGTCGGGCTGGTCAATGGCCGGTTCGTCGATGAAAACCCCGTGGCCGGGACGCCGGGATCGTTGATTCCGGCAGTTTGGGGCAACAGCGTTACCCAAGAGATTGTGAGTGTTATCGAAGGCGGCGGACTGGTTGCCTCTGAAGCGGATACCAGCCAGTTGCTCAAGGCCATCGAGGCGATTGTCGGCACGGCCAGCCCGATCCGTTCGGTGGTGACTCGGCTCAGTACATCCAAGACGCTGAGTGAGCAAGAGCTCGGTTTTGTCCTGATCGACGGCAGCCCCGGTGCCATGACGGTCACTCTGCCCGCGGCGAATGCCGGACTTGGTGTGCGCGACGTCATTCTGCGTCGCGTGGATAACAGCGGCAATCGCCTTGTCGTCCGGGCCGGCGGCACGGATCGCATTCGATTCCATACCCAACTTTCGCCGTCCGGCTATCCCTTTTTAGTGTTAATGGGGAGCGGTGACTGGTGGCATTTGCGCAGTACCGGTGACGGCAGTTGGTGGCCGGTCGGACGGTATGATGCCGCCCCTCTCGGGCGGCTGGTGTTAGATACGACCGTGCTGATCAGTCCAGGCGGTTATGGAGCGCTGAATGGCAGTCTGTTGCTGCGCAGCGAATGGCCGTGGCTGTGGGACTTCGCCCAGTCCTCGGGGGTGCTGACCACTGAAGCCGGTCGTGCGGGCAGGGAGGGTGGATGGACCAGTGGCGATGGCGCGCTGAACTTTCGCATTCCGGAAGTGCGTGGCGAGTTTCTGCGTGTCCTTGACGAGTCCAGAGGTCTGGATGTCGGGCGCACAGCGGGCAGTCTTCAGGGGCATTCCCTACAAAGCCACAACCACTATCTGCCAACCAGTACGGGTTCTTCCTTCCGTCCGGCACCTGCGATTCCGGATGGTATCTGGAATGCTTCAAGCGACGTCAATTTTTACCCAACCAGTGGATCGATCGCGACGACGTACCCTAATCCGGCGTTCGATTCTGATACCTACATAGGCAACATCGGTAATTTTTCGGGAGAAACACGCCCGCGAAACATCGCTTATCCCGGCCGTATCAAACTGATCTGAGGTGCACATGTTCAATTATCTGATGGACGACAGCGGTGCGCTGTTCGGGCCTGTCGAGTTTCCGGTCGTGCCGGGTGTCGGCGTGCAACTGCCGAGCAATGCCATGGCATTGAGTATCGAACTTTCTCCACCGCCCGGCGGATTTGCCTGGGCTTATGTCAAGGGTGCCTTGCAACAACAAGCCGACTTTCGCGGTGATGTCTATCGCACCGACACGGGGTTCAGGGAAACATGGACGACGTTGGGAGAGTTGCCGGAAGGTTTTACCACGCAACCGTGGCCGGGCGGTTTTCACAGGTGGATCGATAACGCGTGGCAAGTCGATGAAGCGGCCCGGTTGATGGATTTCAAAAAAATCATTCTCGACCAGCGCGATACTCTTCTTCGTGACGCTGTACGGCGCATTGCGCCCCTCCAATACGCCGAAGACATCGGCGATGCCAGCCATCAAGAGCAACTGCAATTGCTGGAATGGAAACTCTACAGCGTGGAGTTGAATCGCATCGAACAACAGACCGGTTTCCCCAGTGAGATCACCTGGCCTGTTGTGCCAAGCTCGGCGGAACAAGCCTGAGTTCTACACAAGGAAAAGTGCAATGGATTATCCACGGAGTGTACCCAGCGCCGGGTTGGTGAATGGAAAGTTTGTCGATGAAGACCCTGTGACGGGGGCGCCTGGGTCTTTAATTCCGGCGAGTTGGGGTAATGGAATAACCCAGGAAGTAGTAAGTGTTATCCAGGCCGCTGGAATAACCCCCGCGGAAGGGATCAATAATCAGCTTCTTACAGCATTGCGGGGCAGTGGTCTGTTTGTCACTGCCCCGCAGTTCGACAATGACAATACCGTCGCAACAACTGAGTTTGTAACCCGTAGCGGGCTGCAATATTCAGGTTTTGCGTCTTATGGCGTGGGTACTGCGCTGGCAGCGTCCAATGTGGGGGGAATTGCCAGCTTCTCCAGTACCGCACCGATAACGACGACGTTACCTGCGACCACCGGAATTGCGCATGCGAGCACCCTGCATGTCATCAATGCCGGGTCGGGAGCGCTGACAGTAACGACTGCTGGCGGTGCAGACATCATCAAGCTATCCAACGGGGCGACCGGACCGATCATTCTGGGTCTGGGAGATACGGCGGAGTTCATCAAGCTGGACAATCAGTGGCGTCTGGCAGGTGGCACGATCAGCCTGAGATATTCACCGTTGTTCTCGGGTATGACCGGCAACCCCGGTTACCAGAAGTACTCCAGCGGCAATATCGATCAATGGGGTTACGGTACGACAGATGCCAACGGGGAGGTTTTTGTCACCTTTCCGATTTCGTTTCCAACCGCCTTTGTTTCTGTCGTTGCTACTCATGTCGGCGGTGATGGCGCGATGGTCATCATGTTGGCTGGTACTGCCACGAAACAGGGCTGCCGATTGAAGGTTCGGGACATGGGTGGCTCTGTCAGGGCCGGATGGGGTGTCACGTATTTTGCCAAGGGCTATTAAATGAACGAGTTCAATGTTTTGTTTAGCGCGAGTACTTGCGGTGTTTATGTTCCAGGAATCAATACGTCGGATATTCCTTCCGATGTCATTGAGATTCCACAGGCGTACTGGGTTTCGCTCCTCCAGCAACTGGCTGTAACCCCGAAGTTGATTTCGGTGCGAGCCGATAACGGCTATCCCGTTCTTGTGGATACACCGCCTCTGGTGCCGGAGGAAGCAGCGACGGCCGAGCGCCTTTGGCGTGACACTCAGTTATCGGCCACCGACGGTATGGTCGCCCGCGACAGGGACGAACTGGAGGACGGCGGTGGCACGACGCTGACCACCGAGCAATACGCCGAGTTGCAGGCCTATCGCCGTGCACTTCGGGATTGGCCGCAAGGGTCGTTTTTTCCTTTCACTGAACATCGACCCACTACGCCACTTTGGCTGAATGGATATCTTTGACACGAACCAGACACTCGTCAGGCCCTGGGGGCTATATGACCGTTACGCAGCAACAACTACAGATCGTTATGCCCAACGCCCGCTCCCAAGCGGGCGTTTTCATTTCCGTCCTGAACACAGCCATGTCTCACCGCAACATCAACACCCCCAAACGCATCGCCGCCTTCCTCGCGCAAGTCGGTCACGAGTCGGGGCAGTTGCAGTACGTGCGTGAGTTGGGCAGCGCTCAATATTTGAGCAAGTACGACACTGGCGCACTGGCTGTGCGCCTTGGCAATACGCCAGAGCCTGACGGTGACGGTCAAAAGTACCGTGGTCGTGGCCTGATCCAGATCACCGGCCGCAACAACTACTGCCGATGCAGCCTCGGGCTGTTCGGCGATGAACGTCTGTTGTCACTGCCGGAACTACTGGAACAACCGCAATGGGCCGCCGAATCGGCCGCGTGGTTCTGGGAGCAAAATGGCTTCAACGAACTGGCCGACCGCGACCAGTTCAACAGCATCACCCGCCGCATCAACGGCGGCCTGAACGGTTTGCAGGATCGCTTGCAACTCTGGGCGCGGGCGAGGGCGGTGTTATGCCAGCCTTCGGTTTGATCCCGATGTCTTGCCGCGTCATTGGCGTTGTTCTGTTTCTGGCTGTGTTGGCCGGTGGTTCAGCGGCGCTGGCCTGGCAGTTTCAGGATTGGCGGTATGGCCGGCAGCTGGCGGAACAGGCCAAGCTGCACGCCGAGGCACTGAATCAGCTGACTCTGGCAGCCGCAACGCAGCAACAGGCCGAGCAGGACAGGCGTCTAGCACTGGAGCAGCGTCTGTCGACCAGCGAACAAACCCATTACCGAGCGCTTAGCGATGCCCAACGTGATCAAGGTCGCCTGCGCGATCGTCTTGCCACTGCTGATGTGCGCTTGTCAGTCCTCCTCGATGCCCATGACGCTGCCTCTGTCTGTGCAGTGCCAACCGCCTCCGGAGCCAGCCGCGTGGATCATGGAGCAGCGCGCGCCCGACTTGACCCGGCGCATGCTCAACGAATTGTCGCCATCACCGATGCCGGTGACCGCGGACTGATTGCCTTGCAGGCCTGTCAGGCTTATATCAGAGCCCTCGCTCGCTAACATTTTGATCGATCCTGCGCCTTGCAAGCGCGTTACGCTCGTGTACGGTAGTTCTCATTCCGCTTGCTCAGGAGATGACCGTGAAAGAAATCACCCAACTGGCCGCTGAACTTGGCAGGCGCTTGCAGGTTCTCAATGCCCACGTTAGCACCGCCGAGTCCTGCACCGGCGGCGGGATCAGCGAGGCGATCACCCGGATTCCGGGGAGTTCGGCATGGTTTGAGGCTGGTTATGTCACCTATTCCAATCGCCAGAAAACCGAGCAATTGAATGTCCCGGTCGAGTTGTTTGCAACGGTGGGGGCGGTCAGTCGCGAGGTTGTCGAGGCCATGGTCCGCGGCGCGCAGGAGAAAAGCCGGGCGCGATTTGCCGTGGCGGTCAGCGGTGTGGCGGGACCGGATGGCGGTTCGCCGAGCAAGCCGGTGGGCACCGTGTGGCTGGCCTGGGGCGTTGGTGAACAGGTGTTCAGCGAGGTGCAGTACTTTCCCGGCAACCGTGACGAGGTCCGCCGACAAACGGTGAAGGCCGCGCTAGAGGGGCTGCTGCGCCATGCCGCTGGAGAAATCTCAAATCAGGGGTAGGCGATCCTGAAACGCTGTGGAATAATACTGGCTACTTATACAGGTGTTGGCCGTCAGGCCTTATTGATTACGTGAGGACTTTAATGGACGACAACAAGAAGAAAGCCTTGGCTGCGGCCCTGGGTCAGATCGAACGTCAATTCGGCAAGGGTGCCGTAATGCGTATGGGCGATCAGGACCGTCAGGCGATCCCGGCTATCTCCACTGGCTCTCTGGGTCTGGACATCGCGCTCGGCATTGGCGGTCTGCCAAAAGGCCGTATCGTTGAAATCTACGGTCCTGAATCCTCCGGTAAAACCACGCTGACACTGTCGGTGATCGCCCAGGCTCAAAAAGCCGGCGCGACCTGTGCATTCGTCGATGCTGAACACGCCCTCGACCCTGAATACGCCGGCAAACTGGGCGTCAACGTCGACGACCTGCTGGTTTCGCAGCCGGACACCGGCGAGCAAGCCCTGGAAATCACCGACATGCTGGTGCGTTCCAACGCGGTTGACGTGATCATCGTCGACTCCGTGGCGGCTCTGGTTCCAAAGGCTGAAATCGAAGGCGAAATGGGTGACATGCACGTGGGCCTGCAAGCCCGTCTGATGTCCCAGGCGCTGCGTAAAATCACCGGTAACATCAAGAACGCCAACTGCCTGGTTATCTTCATCAACCAGATCCGTATGAAAATCGGTGTGATGTTCGGCAGCCCGGAAACCACCACCGGTGGTAACGCGCTGAAGTTCTACGCTTCGGTTCGTCTGGACATCCGCCGTACCGGCGCGGTGAAAGAAGGTGACGAGGTTGTCGGTAGCGAAACCCGCGTCAAGGTTGTGAAGAACAAGGTAGCTTCGCCGTTCCGTCAGGCCGAGTTCCAGATTCTTTACGGCAAGGGCATCTACCTCAACGGTGAGATGATCGACCTGGGTGTTCTGCACGGTTTCGTCGAGAAATCCGGTGCATGGTATGCCTACGAAGGCACCAAGATCGGTCAGGGCAAGGCCAACTCGGCCAAGTTCCTGGCGGACAACCCGGAGATCGCCACGAAACTTGAGAAGCAACTGCGCGACAAGTTGCTGACCCCAGCGCCGGACGTTAAAGCATCGCCAGTCAAAGAGACGGCTGATGACCTGGCTGACGCTGATATCTGATTGATCCGATGACCGCCGTACTCGATACACTCGTCGCGGTGCGGCGAACCGCAATGGACCTGCTCGCGAGACGCGAGCACGGTCGAGTCGAGTTGACGCGTAAACTGCGTCAACGCGGCGCCCTCCCTGAAATGATCGACACGGCACTCGACCGTTTGACGGAAGAAGGCCTGCTGTCCGAATCCCGTTATCTCGAAAGCTTTGTTTCCTACCGTTCCCGTTCCGGTTATGGCCCTTTGCGTATTCGTGAAGAGTTGAGCCAGCGCGGCCTGCAACGTACTGACATCGAACTTGCTTTGCGCGAGAGCGGTATCAACTGGCAGGAACAACTGGAAGACACCTGGCGGCGAAAGTTTTCCGGGCATTTACCGATAGACGCCCGGGAACGTGCCAAACAAGGCAGGTTCCTGAGTTATCGGGGATATTCCATGGAAATGATCAGCCGCTTGTTCAGCGGCCGAGGGATGGACGATTGACTGAAACGGCTCGCTATTTCGATAGCGGGCCGTTTTTTTATCTACGTAACCTTGGACGGTTCCCGCGTGCGCTGTTGCGCCTGGAGGTTGGACTGCGCCCAGTTTTCCGGCAGGTTGATGTAGTCCACCAGTTCCCGCAGGCGTCCATGATCACGGGCGTTGAAGGTGAAGGCGAGTCGCGCCAGGTGGCTGAACTGCGGTTCGTCGTGTTCCTCTCCGCTGTAAGCATGTTGATGGAAATGATCGCTCAGACACAGGTCGGCAAATGCCTCCTGCATGTGTTCGAGCGCCTGCTCGCTGAGCTTGTGATTCATGCGAATCACGAATTGATGCTTGAGCCAGCGGCTGGAGTGGAAGTTGCTGTAGAACTGATTGATCTGCTCCACAGCCTCTTCCGCGCTGTAGACCAGACTGACGAGCTTCATATCGGTCGGCAGGATGTAGCGATTCTCCTCCAGTTGATGGTGGATGAAGTCCAACGCACCTTGCCAGAACTTGCCGCCGGGAGCATCCAGCAATATCACGGGCACCAGCGGGCTTTTGCCAGTCTGGATCAGTGTCAGCACTTCCAGCGCTTCATCCAGGGTACCGAAACCGCCAGGGCACAGGACCAGAGCATCGGCTTCCTTGACGAAGAACAGCTTGCGGGTAAAGAAGAAGTGGAAGGGCAGCAGATTGGTGGTGCCATTGACGGTGGGATTGGCATGCTGCTCGAAGGGCAGGGTGATATTGAATCCCAGGCTGTGTGCCAGGCCAGCACCTTCGTGGGCCGCCGCCATGATGCCGCCACCGGCACCGGTGATGACCATCAGGTCTGAGCGCGCCAGCGCGGCGCCAAGTTCTCGGGCCAGACCGTACAGAGGATGTTCTATCGGTGTTCGGGCCGAGCCGAAAACGGTGACCTTGCGGCGCCCCCTGAATTGCTCCAGAACACGGAAAGCGTGTTCCAGTTCGCGCAGGGCTTGCAGGGTGATCTTGGCATTCCAGCGGTTGTGGTCTTCCTGGGCCATGCGTAGCACGGTCAGGATCATGTCGCGGTAGATCGGGATGTTCGGGCTGTTGGGTGAAACCAGGTTGAGTTGCTCTTCGACCTTGCTGATGAGGTCGTGGCCGCTTTCTTCAAAATGACGGCTCAGGAGGTCATTCGGTTGGTAAGGCATCAACTTCTCCTTCCATACAGGCTCTGTTTTTCCCTTGGGTGAAGGAAACATTCGCACAACAAGACGCGCAACGGGCAGCCCCTTTCCTGCCCTGAAAAGTGAACGTGAACACTATGAATCTAGACCCTCGCAGAGATTTTCGCTGACTTGATCATTGCGCCGCAAAGTCTTTCCTGGCAACCGCTTATTGGCGATTTGCAAGGTGCTTTCACCGCTCGTCTGAACGCAAGGCGAGTGTCCGACAGTCTGATTTACTAAATTACAGGCAGGACAACGACAACTTTGCGTCAAAGGCAGGACGCACGTTACAAGCGGTTCAAGGATTTTATCGCTCAAGCAAGGGCGAAGTGCACGGAGGCGGGATGTTATGACCAGAGTCATTCTGGAGATCGATACGCAACTGTATCGATTGCTGAAATCATCAGCCGAGACCAATCATTTGAGTCTCGAAGAAGAGTGCTGCCGGCGTCTGGAGGGGGCCGGCCGACGTTCCCGTTATTTGCAGGCGTTGTTGGCAGAACTGCGCGCCGAGGATGAACAGCGGCGCGCCACTTCCCGATGATTACTTCTTCTTGGCCGGGCCCGCTTTCGGGCAGTCCGATTCCTGATAGCTGGCCGAGCCGACTGAGCGGTTGGTCTTCACCTCAGTGAAGTCGTAACGCATGACCGCGCCCTTGGCCATCAGTTTGCGGAACGATGGGTTGTTGCATACAGAGGCGCCAAGCTGGAAATACACGGCTTTCGGGTCGGCACGCATCTTGTTGGCGTGGCTGCTTTGTACGCTTAGATGGTTGATCAGCGTGTTGCCTTCGACGGTGTAGCCCTGATCAAGAATGTCTTCGTTGATCGCCCGTGGAGTACCAACACTGCTTTGTGTGGCGACGTTTCGCAGCTCTCTGTTGAGATTCTGCTCACTCAAGGAAGCAGCCTGAGCGCTGAAGGACGACGCCAGCAAAATGGCAGCGGTGGGAACGATAAGGCGCAGCATGAAACTCTCCTGGTTCAGTGACTGGTGGTTCGACCCGTCACATGACTGTGCGTTCAGTGGCGGCGAATTATAGGGGACGAGGCCTGGGCGGTACAGGCTTGCGCCGGCTGCTCTGATAAACTGCCGCTACTTTCTGCCCTGCCGAGTGTTTTTCGTGTCGATTTTCTTCCCCTGCCGGCGTTGCCTGCGATGAACCCTGCAACCCCACGCTTTGCTGCAAACGCAGTAGCCCGCTTGCGCGATGAGCGAGAGGAAGAGGGCATCAAGCCGATTCAGGCCCGAGGCTGGAGGGCACCGCGTTGCCGAGCCTGCCGCGTGATCGAGAGTCACTGTCTGTGCGCCTGGCGCCCGCAAGTCGAGGCCCGCTCTGGCGTGTGCCTGATCATGACCAACAAGGAAGTGTTCAAGCCGAGCAACACCGGTTGGCTGATCGCCGATGTGGTGCGCGACAACCATGCATTCATCTGGTCGCGTACGGAGGTTGATGAGCAATTGCTGGCGCTGCTGGCCGACCCGCAATGGCAACCTTATCTGGTGTTTCCGGGTGAGTACGTTGAACCCGAGCGTGTCACAAACAGCGTCGATGCCGATAGTTCGAAGCGTCCGCTGTTCATTCTGCTGGATGCCACCTGGACAGAAGCCCGGAAGATTTTCCGCAAAAGCCCCTACTTTGATCGGCTTCCGATCCTGAGCCTGTTGCCCGAGAAGCTGTCGCGGTATCGGTTGCGCCGGTCGACCCGCAGCGAGCATTTATGCACGGCCGAAGTGGCGGCGTTGTGTCTCGATCTGGCGGGTGATACCGAGGCTGCGTCGGCACTGGACGCTTATTTCGATGTGTTCAGCCAACATTACCTTGATGCCAAACATCAGCTTGAAATGAATGTTTCAACACCGGCACACGCCGAACTGATGCCTTTTGTGTAAATCGGCGCCCCTGTCACGCGCTGATTGTCGCCCATACTGCAAAGAACTGTACTGGCCATGCACCTTGACCACCCCGACTTCGCTGGGCATGCTTGGCGCCGATTAGGGCGCGGCCAAAGTTTGATACGCCGTATTCTTTACGTGGATAGCCACGTGATTGGCGTTGAACGTGCCCTGTTGGTACAGCTCCGTGGCTGTACCTCGAGTTGTTTGAAAAACAGGATCATTTGAAAAATGGCCACATACGAAATCCTGATTGCCGATGACCACCCTCTTTTTCGTAGCGCCCTGCATCAAGCGTTGACCCTGGGCCTGGGCCCGGAAGTCCGTCTGGTGGAAGTGGCAAGCATTGCTGAGTTGGAAACCCGTCTGGACGAGAAGTCGGACTGGGATCTGGTGCTGCTGGACCTGAACATGCCGGGGGCCTACGGTTTTTCAGGGTTGGTGCTGTTGCGCGGTCAGTATCCGCAGATTCCGGTGGTCATGGTGTCGGCCCAGGAAGAAGCCTCGATTATGGTGAAGTCCCGTGAGTTCGGCGCCAGCGGCTTCATCCCCAAGTCCAGTGATCTGAGCGTCATCCAGAAAGCCGTACGCGCGGTGCTCGATGGTGATGTGTTCTGGCCGCCCCAGGCGTTCGAGGCGGTCAGCGTTTCCGCCGAAGCCAAGGCCGCCAGCGAAGGCCTTGCGAGCCTGACGCCTCAGCAGTTTCGTGTTCTGACCATGGTCTGTGAAGGCTTGTTGAACAAGCAGATTGCCTACGAGCTGAGCGTTTCCGAAGCGACGATCAAGGCCCACGTGACGGCGATTTTTCGCAAGCTGAATGTGCGGACCCGGACCCAGGCGGCGTTGCTTCTGCAACAACTTGAGTCAATTTCGAGCTAACCAGGCGCGGCGCGTTCACGCTTTTTTGACTTTGCTTAATTTAGCTTTCCCACTTCCTTTTTGGTCAGTTGCCTACTTTATGTCACCTTTCAAAGGCCAAACCGGCCTAAAACGCATTCTCAATGCCTCCGGCTATTCGCTGGACGGTCTGCGCGCAGCCTTCACCGGCGAAGCGGCCTTTCGGCAACTGGTGTTGCTCAACGTCATATTGATCCCGCTGTCGTTCTTCCTGAACGTCAGTCGCGTCGAGCAGGCGTTGCTGATTGCAGTCTGCCTGTTGGCGTTGATTGTCGAATTGCTCAATTCGGCAGTGGAAGCGGCCATCGATCGCATTTCCCTTGAGTTGCACCCATTGTCCAAAAACGCCAAGGACATGGGCAGCGCTGCGCAGTTCGTGGCGTTGAGCATGATCGCGCTGGTCTGGGCGGTCATCCTGCTTTAAGCGATGGTAGGCAGAACGATCTCGTCGCTGCGCTGAACCCCGGCGGTGAAAGCGCGGCACAGGTCGAGGAATTCACGCATCGCCGACGTCTGATATTTCTGTTTGTGCCAGATGAAATAGAACTGCCGCGCCAGATCCAGATCCGGCGTCTCTACGGGCACCAGGCTGCCGCGGCGGAATGCATCGCGCAGTGCCAGGCGAGAAATGCAGCCAATCCCCAGCCCGGACTCCACCGCACGCTTGATCGCTTCGGTGTGTTCCAGTTCCAGCCGGATATTCAGCGAGCTTCGATGGTGACGCATGGCCTGGTCAAAGGTCAGTCGCGTGCCAGAGCCCTGTTCCCGCAGAATCCAGGCTTCGTGGGTCAGCTCTTCCATGGTCGCCGTGCCGCGCTTGGCCAGTGGATGCTGGGGCGCACAGAACACCACCAGTTCATCCTCGACCCAGCTCTGTACTTCGATGTCCGGATGGCTGCAGTCACCTTCGATTAGACCCAGATCAATTTCATAGTGGGCAACCTGCTGCACAATGTTGGCAGTGTTCTGCACGTGCAGCTTCACCTGGCTTTCCGGATGGCGCTGCATGAAGCTGCCGATCAGCAAGGTGGCCAGGTAATTGCCGATGGTCAGGGTCGCGCCGACCGCCAGAGAGCCGAATCCCGACTTGCCATTGAGCAAATCTTCGATTTCTTTGGACTGGTCGAGCAGCGCCACCGCTTGCGGCAGCAGCTGTTTGCCGAGGGCGTTGAGGCTCAGCCGTTTGCCGGCGCGGTCGAACAGCTGACAGCTGGACTGACGCTCTAGCTCGGTGATCGAGGTGCTCGCCGCCGATTGCGAGAGGTTGAGCAGACCCGCAGCACGGGATACGCTTTCCTGCTGGGCGACGGCGACGAATACTTGAAGTTGACGGAGAGTAAATCGCATATCTATATAACCGATAACCCTTATCTTAATAATCCAGTTAACAGATATTGTGGCTGCCATTAGAATGCGATGCAATTGCGCACAGCAGCTCATTTTTCGCAGAGCAGGCGCAGAGCACGCTCAGACAAAATCTCCAGGAGTCCCACGTACATGAGCAACATGAACCACGAGCGTGTCCTCAGTGTTCATCACTGGAACGACACTCTGTTCAGCTTCAAGTGCACCCGCGATCCGGGCCTGCGCTTCGAGAACGGTCAGTTCGTGATGATCGGCCTGCAACAGCCCAACGGCCGGCCGCTCATGCGCGCTTACTCGATTGCCAGCCCGAACTGGGAAGAGCATCTCGAGTTCTTCAGCATCAAGGTGCCTGATGGCCCGCTGACTTCCCAGCTGCAGCATCTGAAGGAAGGCGACGAGATCATCATCAGCAAAAAGCCTACCGGCACGCTGGTGCTGGATGACTTGAAGCCTGGCAAACATTTGTACCTGCTCAGCACCGGTACCGGTCTGGCGCCGTTCATGAGCGTCATCCAGGACCCGGAAACCTACGAGCGTTTCGAAAAAGTGATCCTGTGCCACGGCGTACGTTACGTCAACGAAGTCGCTTACCGCGAGTTCATCACCGAGCACCTGCCGCAGAACGAGTTCTTCGGCGAGGCCCTGAGTGACAAGTTGATCTACTACCCGACCGTAACCCGCGAGCCGTTCGAGAACGAAGGTCGCCTGACCGACCTGATGCGTAGCGGCAAGCTGTTCAGCGACATCGGTCTGCCACCGATCAACCCGCAAGACGACCGCGCCATGCTGTGCGGCAGCCCGAGCATGCTCGATGAGACCAGCGAAGTGTTGAACAGCTTCGGCCTGAAAGTGTCGCCGCGGATGCGCGAGCCGGGTGATTACCTGATCGAGCGAGCGTTCGTCGAGAAGTAAGCACACCGCATCACTGAAAAGCCCCCATTGCCTGTGCAGGCAATGGGGGCTTTTTTATGCCCAATGCAAACCTTGTAGGAGCTGTCGAGTGAAACGAGGCTGCGATCTTTTGATCTTGTTTTTTAAAAGCAACATCAAAAGATCGCAGCCTCGTTTCACTCGACAGCTCCTACAGGTTGGAGGCGGGAATGACTTCAAGGACTCGGATCACACCCGCCTCGGGATAGTGCCAGCGCACGTCCAGGTCCCAGAACTGCGCGCCGTATTCCCGTTCGGGTGTAGGAATCTGGTACGCCGGACGTGGGTCTTGTGCCAGGCATTGCTCGATCAACTCCACCAGCGGTTCTTCGAGGCGCTGAGCATGGCCGTGAGCCTGTTGCAGCGCTGAATCCGTCCACTGCACGGGAATCAGCTGCGGCGCAGCGCTGGCGATGCTGTTGGAGGCTGTTTCGATGATGTCGGCGTAAGGCACGTAGGGTTTGATGTCGAGAATCGGCGTGCCGTCCAGCAGGTCGATGCCGGATATCCACAGGCGATTGGCTTCAACCTTGTCCAGCTTCACCACGGATTGGCCGATGCCATTGGGCCGATGCGTCGCGCGGGTGGCGAACACACCCATGGATTTGTTACCGCCGAGACGAGGAGGGCGGACTTTCAGTCGTGGCTTTTCTTCCAGGGCCTGGTGAAACAGGAACAGCAGCCACACGTGGCTGACCTGTTCCAGACCTTGCACCGCATCGCCCTGATCGAACGGCGCCACCAGTTCCAGCACGCCGCGAGCGGCCGGGGCCAGTTGTGGCTGGCGCGGGATGGCGAACTTCTCCTTGAAACAGGAGCGCACAAAGCCGATGGGGGAAACGCTGTAGGTCATGGTCTGGGGTCGAGGCGGGGTGAGGGTGGGCATGATAACCCGAGCAGCCTCAAGACCGGTGGTGCCTGTTAGTCCGTCATCGCGGGCAAGCCACGCTCCCACATTTGAAATGCATTCCCCTGTGGGAGCGTGGCTTGCCCGCGATGGCCGCGCCGCCGATTTAAAGGCTAAACCCACCATCCAGCGGAATGATATTCCCGGTCATGTAAGCGCCGGCCGTACTCGCCAGACTGATCGCCAGCGCCGCCATCTCTTCCTCCCGGCCCCAGCGTTTCATTGGAATCAATGCGGTGTCGTCGGCCAACGCCTGCTCATCATTGCCGATGTGCTGCGTCATCTTGCTCGGAAAACGCCCCGGTGCGATGACGTTGACGTTGATGTGCTGGCTCACCAGCTCCCGCGCGAGAATCCGTGACAGTTGATGCAGGGCAGCTTTACTCGGGCCGTAGGCATAAGCCTGTTCGCCAAAGGAAGAAATCCCGGCCACTGAACCGATGTTAATGATCCGCGCCGGATTCGCTGGCGAACCGGCCTTACGCAGCAGCGGCAAAAACTGCTGAATGCAGTTGAACACCGAGGTCACGTTCAGCTGCATGACCTTTTCCCAGCCCTTGACCGGGTAGCTCTCCAGCGGCGCGCCCCACGTGGTGCCGGCGTTGTTCACCAGAATATCCAGATGAGTGATCTGCTCGCCCAGTCGCGTAGCCAGTTGAAGTACGCCTTCTTCGGTGGCCAGGTTGGCCGCCACTCCGTGGCAACGACCGAATGCGCTCAATTCATCAGCCGTTTGCTGACAGGCTTCGGCATCCCGGGCGCAGACGTATACGGTGGCGCCAGCCTCGACATAAGCCTTGGCGATCATTTTGCCGATACCACGGGTGCCGCCGGTCACCAGAGCGGTGCGGCCTTGCAAGGAAAAGTACGGGTGCATGGCGAATCCTGAGAGCTGAGGGTCAATACACCCTAGTCGTCAGCCGTCGGAAGCGGAGCCACTATTTTTGCGAGGAATGGGAGGCCATTCGGCCTTGTAGGAGCTGTCGAGTGCAACGAGGCTGCGATCTTTTGATCTTGACCTTTTTCGGCCCAACTGAAATTCAAAAGATCGCAGCCTCGTTGCTCTCGACAGCTCCTACAAAGTAGATCCGTCTCGCACGTTATTGCGGACGCACGCGCAGGGTCAGGCCCTTGAGGAAGTTACGCAGCAACTGGTCGCCGCACGGGCGGTAGTTGGTGTGGCCGAACTTGCGGAACAGCGCGCTCAGCTCAGGCTTGGACACCGGGAACTCGGAGGCCTTGAGGATGGCGTGCATGTCGTCTTCTTTCAGTTCGAAGGCCACGCGCAGTTTCTTCAGGATGATGTTGTTGGTCACCGGCACTTCGATCGGCTGCGCAGGACGGCTTTCGTCCTTGCCGCGCTTGAAGATCACCAGGCCATCGAGGAAATGCGCAATGACTTCATCCGGGCAGCGTACGAAGCCTTCCTCGTCTTCCTCTTTCTTGTCGAGGTACGTCACCAGGTCTTCCAGGGTCACGTCCATGCCACCGAGCTTGATGATCTCGATGACTTTCTTGTCGCTGATGTCGAGCATGTAGCGCACGCTGCGCAGTACGTCGTTATGAATCATGGTGTGCAATCCTGATATTCAGCAGTGGGCGCCGCATAAACAGCGGCGCCAAAATGTGTGGCGGCGTGAAAAGTCTTAGAACTTCTCTTTGCCGGACAGGTAACGCCATTGCCCCAACGGCACTTTGCCGATGGACACGCCGCCAATGCGGATGCGGCGGATGGCGACAACCTTCAGGCCTACGGCCTGGCAGAACAGGGCGATGACGCCCGGTTGTGGGTTCTTCATCGCAAAACGCAGGCGGTTTTCGTTCTGCCAGCTGGCTTTGACCGGCGGCAGTTCCTTGCCTTTGTAGGTCAGGCCGTGGTTCAGGCGGTTGAGGCCGTGAGCCACCATGTCGCCTTCAACTTCGACCACATACTCTTGCTCGATCTTGGCGGAGTCGGCAGTGAGTTTGCGCAGGATCTTCCAGTCCTGGGTGAATACCAAAAGACCGCTGGCGTTGGCCTGCAGGTCGGTGCTGGCAGTCAGCCGCAGGAAGTGGCCCTTGAGCGGACGTTTGCTGAAGCGGTGTTCTTCGCTCAAGGTCTCGGCGCTGATCGTTGCCATGGCCGTTTCCGCATCCATGCCCACGGGCACGTTCAGCAGGATGGTCACCGGTTCCGGCGCAGTGGCCTTGGCTTCTGGATCAAGCTCGACTTTCTGGTTCTCGACCTTGAACTGCGGCTCGTCGATGACTTCACCGTCCACGGTGACCCAGCCGCCCTCGATGAACAGCTCAGCCTCCCGACGGGAACAGCCGACGAGTTCGATGAGGCGTTTGGAGAGACGAATCGGGTCAGTCATGACAGGGCCGTAACAAAAAAGGGGTGGGCATTGTACCTGCTGGGCGCTGGTTAATCCCGGCTCCATTTGCGCAGTAAAGCTTTTTGTGGGAGCGAGCCTGCTCGCGAAAGCGGTTTATCAGTCAACATTGATGTGAAACTGATGGCCCCTTCGCGAGCAGGCTCGCTCCCACATTTGTCCTGCGTTGTGTCAGCCATGCCGCGAATGTTGCTGGTTTTGACGCAGGCGCATGTGCAACAGCGGATAGGGCTGGCCCATGCCGTCGACTTCCGAGCGACCGATCACCTCGAAGCCCTGCTTGAAGTAGAACCCCAGCGCCTGCGGGTTCTGCTCGTTGACGTCCAGTTCATCGGCATTCAGGTGTTCCATGGCATAGCGCAGCAACTGCTTGCCCAGGCCCTGGCCGCGGTGAGCCGGGTCGATGAAGAGCATTTCGATTTTGCCCGCCGCGACCCCGGCGAACCCGGTGATGCGCTGGCGCGGGTCTTTGGTGCAGATCAGCATCACCGCATCGAGGTAGCGGGTCAGCACCAGGTTCTTCAACAGTTCGATGTAGCTGTCCGGCAGAAAGTCATGGGTGGCGCGAACCGAGGCTTCCCAGACCTGAGTGAGTTCTTCGTAGTCGCTCTGTTTCGGCGTGTGGATGACCGAATGTTGGCGCATGGCCGGTTGCCCCTTCTTTTTACTCGCTGTTTCTGTGAATGTTGAGAATCCTTTCCTTACAAAACGATAGCCGTAAAAAAGCCCCGCATCTCGTCAAGAGAGCGGGGCTTTTCGTATTTTTTGCGTTTAGATCTGTTCAGCCCACAGGTCGTATTCGTCGGCGTCGGTCACTTTGCACCAGACTTTATCGCCTGGTTTCAGGTTGCTGCCGTTGTCGATGAACACGTTACCGTCGATTTCCGGGGCATCGAAGAAGCAGCGGCCAACCGCGCCTTGCTCGTCGACTTCATCGACCAGCACTTCGATTTCACGGCCAACGCGCATTTGCAGACGAGCCGAGCTGATCGCCTGCTGGTGCGCCATGAAGCGGTCCCAGCGGTCTTGCTTGACGTCGTCCGGCACGATGGCCGCGTCCAGCAGGTTGGCCGGTGCGCCTTCGACCGGCGAATACTGGAAGCAGCCGACGCGATCGAGTTGCGCTTCGGTCAGCCAGTTCAGCAGGTACTGGAAGTCTTCTTCGGTTTCGCCGGGGAAGCCGACGATGAAGGTCGAACGGATGATCAGGTCCGGGCAGATTTCGCGCCAGTTCTTGATGCGCGCCAGGGTCTTGTCTTCGAAGGCCGGGCGTTTCATCGCTTTGAGGACTTTCGGGCTGGCGTGCTGGAA
This sequence comes from Pseudomonas rossensis, assembly GCF_039888995.1. Taxonomy (NCBI): domain Bacteria; kingdom Pseudomonadati; phylum Pseudomonadota; class Gammaproteobacteria; order Pseudomonadales; family Pseudomonadaceae; genus Pseudomonas; species Pseudomonas rossensis. Next base: position 34,483 of record NZ_JBBWCB010000043.1, read on the forward strand.
CGGGATGTCCAGGTACGGCAGGATTTTCCCGGCGGCCATCAGCGGAATCAGCTCGTCGACGTGCGGGTACGGGTAAACATAGTGCAGACGAACCCAGACGCCGAGGGTGCTCAGGGCTTCACAGAGTTCGGTCATGCGGGTTTTCACCGGCGCGCCGTTCCAGAAACCGGTGCGGTATTTCACGTCGACGCCGTAGGCGCTGGTGTCTTGCGAGATCACCAGCAGCTCTTTGACACCGGCCTTGACCAGGCGCTGAGCCTCGTCGAGCACGTCACCGACCGGACGGCTGACCAGTTTGCCGCGCATCGACGGGATGATGCAGAAGCTGCAGCTATGGTTGCAGCCTTCGGAAATCTTCAGGTAGGCGTAGTGGCGCGGGGTCAGCTTGATGCCCTGCGGCGGTACCAGGTCGATCAGCGGGTTGTGATCCTGGCGCGGCGGCACGGCGTCGTGCACGGCGTTGACCACTTGCTCGTATTGTTGCGGACCGGTCACGGCCAGCACGCTCGGGTGCACTTTACGAATGTTGCCTTCTTCGACGCCCATGCAGCCGGTCACGATGACCTTGCCGTTTTCCTTGATGGCTTCGCCGATCACTTCCAAAGACTCAGCCTTGGCCGAGTCGATGAAGCCGCAGGTGTTGACCACCACGACGTCAGCGTCCTGATACGTGGACACGACGTCATAGCCTTCCATGCGCAGTTGGGTAAGGATGCGCTCGGAGTCGACCAGTGCTTTGGGGCAACCCAGGGATACGAAGCCAACCTTTGGATTGGCCGGCGCAGGAGTGGTGGACATGTCTAACCTCGGTATTTGTGACGCCTCCAGCCGAAGACGGCAAGGCGACAGACGGGCGCTATGTTGCGCCTCTGGTCAAAAAGTGCGCAATTCTAGCGATGAGAGGCGCACTTGACCAGCTTTATGCAGGGAAATACGACGAGTGCTGGGCTATGCTTCGCGCCTTTACGCTTTACCGATTTTTTACAGTCAACAAAACGTCTGTAACGTGAAGGAAAACGGCGCATGCTGCACGGCAAAGCATAGTGCTTCTTCCAAAGAAGTCCGGTCTGGGTAGTAGGAGTGGTGGATGGGTCAGGCAAGTAGTCAGGCAGCGGGTGCCGAGCATTCTGCGGCAAAGCCGATCGGCATGCTGGTCGCGGCGGTCGGGGTGGTTTATGGCGATATCGGCACGAGCCCGCTGTACACCCTCAAAGAAGTGTTTTCCGGTCACTATGGTGTACCGGTCGACCATGACGGCGTGTTCGGGATTCTGGCGCTGATTTTCTGGTCGCTGATCTGGGTCGTTTCAATCAAATACGTGCTGTTCGTGCTGCGTGCCGACAACCAGGGCGAAGGCGGGATCATGGCCTTGACCGCCCTGGCTCGGCGGGCTGCGGCCGGGCATCCGAAGTTGCGCGCGTTGCTGGTGGTCTGCGGGCTGATCGGCGCGGCGCTGTTCTATGGCGATAGCATGATCACGCCGGCGATCTCTGTGCTCTCGGCGATTGAAGGCCTTGGACTGGCTTTCGAGGGTATCGACCATTGGGTGGTGCCACTGTCGCTGATCGTGCTGGTGGCGCTGTTCCTGATACAACGTCACGGCACCGCGCGGATCGGCATTCTGTTCGGGCCGATCATGGTGACCTGGTTTGTAGTGCTGGGGGCGCTGGGCGTCTACGGCATCATGCAGCACCCGGAAGTGTTGCAAGCGATGAACCCGGTCTGGGGCGTGCGCTTCTTCATCGTGCACCCGGGCATGGGGGTGGCGATCCTAGGCGCGGTGGTGCTGGCACTGACCGGTGCCGAAGCGCTGTACGCCGACATGGGGCACTTTGGTCGCAAGCCGATTGCCCGTGCGTGGTTTATCCTCGTGCTGCCGGCGCTGGTGCTGAACTACTTCGGCCAAGGCGCGTTGCTGCTCGGTGATCCGCAAGCCGCTCGCAACCCGTTCTACTTATTGGCTCCGAGCTGGGCGCTGATTCCGTTGGTGGGGTTGTCGACCCTGGCCACGGTCATTGCTTCTCAGGCGGTGATTTCCGGTGCGTTCTCCCTGACTCGTCAGGCGATTCAGCTCGGTTACATACCGCGCATGCACATTCAGCACACCTCCAGTGCCGAACAAGGCCAGATCTACATCGGCGCGGTGAACTGGGCGCTGATGGTCGGCGTCATCCTGTTGGTGCTGGGCTTCGAGTCCTCCGGCGCGCTGGCTGCGGCTTACGGCGTGGCCGTGACGGGCACGATGCTGATGACCACCATTCTGGTGTCGGCGGTGATATTGCTGCTGTGGAAATGGCCTCCGGTCCTCGCGGTTCCGCTGTTGCTTGGTTTCCTGGTGGTAGACGGTCTGTACTTCGCGGCCAACGTGCCGAAAATCATTCAGGGCGGGGCGTTCCCGGTGATTGCCGGTATCGTGCTGTTTGTGCTGATGACCACCTGGAAGCGCGGCAAGCAACTGCTGGTCGATCGTCTCGACGAGGGTGGTTTGCCGCTGCCGATCTTCATCAGCAGCATCGCCGTGCAACCGCCGCATCGCGTTCAGGGCACTGCCGTGTTCCTGACGGCGCGGCCGGACGCCGTGCCTCATGCCTTGTTGCACAACCTGCTGCATAACCAGGTGCTGCACGAGCAAGTGGTGCTGCTGACGGTGGTGTACGAAGACATCCCGCGGGTGCCTGCGCAACGGCGTTTCGAGGTTGAATCCCACGGCGAAGGTTTCTTCCGGGTGATCCTGCACTTTGGCTTCGTCGACGAGCCGGACGTGCCGCAAGCGCTGAAGCTGTGTCATCTCGATGAACTGGACTTCAGCCCGATGCGCACCACCTACTTCCTCAGCCGCGAGACGGTCATCGCCTCCAAGCTCGAAGGCATGGCGCGCTGGCGTGAGACGCTGTTCGCCTTCATGTTGCAGAACGCCAACGGCAACCTGCGCTTCTTCAATCTGCCGTTGAACCGGGTGATTGAGCTGGGGACGCAGGTAGAGATGTAAGCCACAGCAAAAAGCCCCCGTTGCCATTGCGGTAGCGGGGGCTTTTTTGTGGGCGGCCACTTCACTTCGGTGCAATGAAGATCCCCTGTGGGAGCGAGCTTGCTCGCGAAGGCGAACTGTCAGTCGACATCGATAGTGATTGTTAGTCCGCCATCGCGAGCAAGCTCGCTCCCACAGGGGATGTGCGGTGTTTGCACGTATTCCGTCTCTGCTCCTTTACTTGCTTTCGGGCCGCTATTTTTTAGATTCGGCTTTTGTCCGGGCAGTTGGCGGTGGCGGCGTCAGTACCTTCACTGCATCATCAATCACGGCCTTGCTCATTGCCGTCAGATAATGCGCGGCCCAGGCGTGTCTGTCGGTGTCGCGGGCGTAGGCAGCATCTTTAGTCAGCTCCTTGGCAAGGAACAGAAAATCAGAAGCCATGGCTAGCGCATCGCCGAGGGGGACGTCTCGACTGACACGGAACAGTGCCTGGTTCGAGCAGTAGATGAAGGGGGTGAAGCCGATGGTTTTCAGTTCTGAGGGTGTGGACGGATCTGTTTTGCTCATTGTTTCGCTCCTTAAAACGAGGAGCTGCCGCATTCGTTACCACACGAATGGGTGGCAGCTGTACGCAGGGTGGTAAACCGGAGGAGCAAAGGAACCGGCAGACCCGAAGGTCTCCCACGCACAGCCGCCATAACACGGGATTACAGACGTAAAAACGCACGAACCGTGATGGGAGCGGTGTTGCACTTTGCCTAACCGGGTTACCACACCCGATCGCTGAATGGTCAGCGACGTCCGGAGAGTATCCCGTCGAAGAAAAGCGCAACAAGGCATCAAAGTGCCCAAAAAGAACGATTCGGAGTTTGCCTACAAGGTCTGCGGGCGTCATCCGATATTTCGACACCTTAAGTAAACGAAACTAAACGCTGCGAGATGTGGGAAACACGCTGGGTGATCAGTTCGCGTTTTGCCGCTTGCTGTATGTCTAATTCGACGCAATACTCTGCGTAAAAATGTGTGTTCAAATTTGCATGATTGTGTAGAGAGGTGAGTATGACGGCATTACTGGAGCGTGCTGACCAAGCGATTTCGGTGACTGCGATGGTCAGGGGGTTTAGTGCGAGGCTAAAGGAGATTTCCAGCCGAGCCACCGAACGACTGGTCATTTTCAAAGACAACCAACCCGCAGCGGTCATTATCAATGTCGATGCGTATCAGGAAATGCTCGACGAGCTTGAGGACCTTCGGGTTGAAGCGGCGGCTCGAGAGCGACTGATCGGTTTTGATCAGGCCAAGGCTGTCAGCCACGACGATATGCGGGCGCGGTACGCCAGGAAAGACTAAAGGAGCTGTGGATGGTTTGGGGCGTTATCTATCATCCGGAGGTTCAGAAGGATCTGGATCTGCTGGGAGCTGTAGCGGCGAACCGCATTCTTGATGTCATCGAAGAGTGGATTATCAATGGTGAGCCGGACAAGAGCGGCAAGCCCCTAAGAGCCAGTCTTGCAGGCTGTAGACGGATCCGGACAGGCGACACGCGGATTGTTTATCGAGTCGATGGCAAGGCGATTCAGGTATTGATCGTTGCCGTTGGTGCTCGACGTGACGAAGAGGTCTACGGCGCGGCAGAGCGTCGTCTCTAACCAAAAAGCCCCCGCAACCTTAAGGCTGCGGGGGCTTTTCGTGGGCTGGACTCAGATCACTCTTGAGCCGCCGTCTCCTTCGCTTGACGCTTCTCGATCACATCCACCAACCGCTTTGCCAGTTTCGGGTAGTTCTCGTCGAAGTGATGACCGCCAGGCAATTTCATCGCTTCGCCCACCGCGGTCTTGTCGGTGCAGCCGCTCTCGTCGACTTCCTCTTCACCGTAGATGCACACCACTTTCTCCGGCGGCAGCTTGGCCATTTCCGGGCCGGTGGCGGCTTCTTTGCCGGCGTTGCCGAGCCAGCCTTCGACTTCGATTTCGAAGCTGCCGGTGCGGGCGAAGGCCAGCAGGATAATTGCGTCGACGCGTTGCTGTTCCGATGGCTCCAGGCGGTTGTAGATCGCCGGCAGGACGTCGGCGCCGAACGAGTAACCGGTCAGGATGAAGCGCCTGGTGCCCCATTTCTGCCGGTAATGCTGCATCAGCTCGGCGAGGTCCAGGGCGCTTTGCTCCGGGCTCTTGTGTTGCCAGTAATAGCGCAGGGTGTCGATGCCGACGACTGGGTAGCCGATCTTCGCCATCTCGCCCGCTACGTCGCGGTCAAGGTCGCGCCAGCCGCCGTCACCGGACAGGAACAGGGTCACAGTGTCCTTGGCTTGGCCGGCGGGCACTTCGACCACCGGGATCTGCAGGCCGCCAGCGGCTTTATCGCCACCCACTAGGATCTTGCGCAGTTCGTTGTTCAGCACTTGCGGCAGGTTGATGTCGTAGTCGCTGATGCTGGTTTCGGCGTTGGGTTGGTCGCGCACGAAGCCGGCGCTGGTGTCGTCCGGGTTGTCGTTCCAGGCCACCAGCCAGTGCCCGTGAGCGGCGCCTTTCGGTAGCAGGTGTGTGCAGCCGGGTTTTTCCAGGGCCAGGTCCACCGAGACGGCTTGAGCCTTGTCGTCCTTCTGTTCCGACAACCAGCGCCACGCCAGCACGGCACCAGGGCCGATGCCGCTGACCAGGGTCGCCGGGCCTTTGAGTTCTCTCAGGGCCGATTGCAGGGCGCGACTTTGCAGCAGGCAGTCGTTGGGCAGGATCACCTGAACAATCTGCGCCGAGCCGGTGCGGCTCAGTGTCATCAACTGTTTGTTGCTGAGCTTCTGGTCTTCATTGACCGCCACCAGCACCTGGGCGCGTGGCGTGTTGCCGGGGATGACACGGGTCATCGCGGCGCCATCGGCTGGCGTCAGCTGTTCGAGGGTCGGTTCGGGTGCCGGGCGTTTCAGGTACCAGTAACCGCCACCGAGAATCAGAGCCAGCACTACCAGTGTGGCCAGTACGTACCGCAAGGAGCGTTGAATCATCAGCGTTTCACCAATCCAGTCAAGCCGCCCGCAATCAGGGCGGCAGTGTCGGCCAGGGCAACCAGCGGATCGAGTCCGGCGGGCACAGCCATATAACGGGGTTCCCAGTCAGGCTGGAATTTGTCTTTGAAGCGGCGCAAGCCTTGAAAGTTGTAGAGCTGCTCACCACGGCGGAAAACCATCGAGCCCAGACGCTGGGTCAGTGGTGCACCACGACGGGGTTGCAACCCCGACAACGGCACCATGCCCAGGCTGAAGCGCGCGTATCCATGATTTTTATAATGTTGGATCAGGCCGACCATCATGAACTCCATGGTCAACTTGGGCGCGTCCGGGTGCGCGCGCATCAAGTCGAGACTGGCCAGGTCATGGCCGTAGGTCTCGAGCAGGTTGGCAAATGCCACTGGACGCCCTTCGAAACGAATCACCGCGACGCGGAAATGCTTGAGGTAGTCATCACTGAAGCGGCCGAGCGAGAAACCTTTCTCGCGCACGTTCTTGCCGGTCAGCCAGGCATCGGAAATCACCTTGAGCTCATCCATCGGCGCTTGCCCCGGATCAAAGATCTCCAGCGACAGGCCATCGCGAGTACCGCGGTTCCAGGTGTAGCGCAGGTCTTTCATCTCTTTGCCTTTGGCCTCGAGATCAAAGCGAAGCAGATCGACCCGGGCTTCTTCGCCGAGTTTGATCGCGGTCAGGCCAATGTCCATGTAGTACGGCAGGTTCTCGGCGCGCACTTGATAGAACACAGGACGGGCGTGGTGGATGTCGCAAAGGTCGCGGAACTGCCAGATCATTTCCGCCCGTTGCTGGGTCGGGCCGATCGGGTCATACAAGGCCACCAGGCTACGACCACGGCGGGCGTACATCAGGAACGCCTCGTCGTTGGGGTGAAACAGCAGCGCCTTGTCACCGGTCAGGGCCAGGCCGCCATCCGGTTGGGCGGAGGCCATGAGGATCTTTACCGCGCGGTCCAGCTCATCAGGCGTCGGCGGATGGATCACCGGGCGTGCGGTGCGCAACAGCCAGGTCAGGGACACCACCACCAGCAGCACGGCGGCGCCAAGCAGCGAGCGCAAGCCACGCGGGGCATCGGCGTCGAGGGTGAACTGCCACCAGAGCTGATGGCTGTACGGGACGTCCTGATAGGCGAACAGCAACAGCCAGATCGACGCACCGAGTACGCACAGGCTCGCCACCAGATACAGCGGCGAGAACGGCACCTCGGTCAGACGGCTGGGGCGATAGAACGAGCTGCGGAAAACCCCCAGCAAGCTCGCAGTCAGCGTCAGCAAGCAGGCTTCTTCCCAGTCGAAGCCCTTGAGCAGAGAGAGCAGGGCAGCGACCAGCAACAAGATGGTGGTCAGCATCCAGGCGGCCGACAGTCGGCGGCGCAGCCCTTGAGCCAGCAGCAAGCAAAGCACACCGATCAGGCTGGCACCGAAGTGCGAGGCGTCGACCAGTCGATGCGGGATCAGAAAGCCGATGTGCTCCAGGCGTGTGTCGATTTCCGGGGTGGCACCGGAGAACAGCAGCACCACGCCGGACAGAAAGACCAGCACCGCCAGAATCGGCGCGGCCAGGCCCGACGCCACCCTTAAGGACTGACGCGATTGAAACAGGCGCTGACCTTCGTTGATCAGCAGGAATACGCAGGCCACCAGCAACGGCAGTACCACGTAGATCAGACGATAGAGCAGCAGGGCGGCAGCGAGTGGCGCGGCACCGAGTTTGTCGGAGAAGGCAGCCAGCAGAATCGCTTCGAATACTCCGACCCCGCCGGGAACGTGGCTGAGCACACCGGCGGCCAGTGCCAGCAGGTACACCAGCAGGAACGCGCCGAAGGGCGGTGCTTCAGGCAGCAACAGATAGAGCACGGTCGCCGCGGCGGCTACGTCCAGGGCAGTGATGATCAGTTGCAGAAACGTCAGGCGACGGCCCGGCAGGCGCAAGGTGCGGCGTCCGACCTTGACCAGCAGGTTGTCCGGGTAAGGTTGCTCTGGCAGGCGACGGCGGTAGATGCCGATGGCCAGTACCGTGAACAGCAACAGTACGGCCACGGCAATCATGCCCAGCAAGGTCTCGGACAGACCCAGGGCGGCAGAGGCGCCAGGCAGGTTGCTGAGGGTGGCGAGGGCGGCCAGTGGGGGCAGGGCGCAGCCGAGCGAGAGGCTGGCGAACAGCGTCATGTGCGCGACTTCAGAAGCGCCCAGACCATGACGTGCATATAAACGGTAGCGAACCGAGCCCCCCGAGAGCATCGAAAGGCCAATGGCATTGCCGATGGCGAATGCGGTGAACCCACCCAGGGCCAGGATTCGTGGCGCCAGATTCACGCCCGCGTAGCGGCTGGCTGACCATTCGTAGCCCAGCAGGATAATGAAGCCAGCCACGGTCGCGCCCAGCGCGCCCAATAAAGCCGGTTTCGGAACGTCGAGAATCGAGTCGTGCAGAGCGTACAGATCGAGTTCGCTCAGCAGGTGGCGACAGGCAATCAGCGCGATAGCGAACAACAGCAAAGTGACTGCCAGGCCGATGGGCTGGCGGTATTTGCTGATTCGATCAAGCAAGCGCAGACGCTCGGCCTTGATCGGTTGTGTCGCTGTGACGGTGTCTTGTGGATCAGACGAGTTGGCGCGCATCAATCACCTCTTGGATTGTGCGCGACAGGATGGGGGTATCCAGCCAAGTTACCAATCCCTGTAGAAAAAAATAATCACAAATATTAACGCCTCTCACCGGGTATCGGCGATGGTACGTCATCAGTCGTAGAGGGTTCTGTCTGGGGCTCAGCATAGTCAGGGCTCAGAGCATTGGGGATCCCGAACGGCTCGCTACACAGTGGCAGATCATTGTTGCGAAAGGACTTTTTCAACAGATACAAAAAAGGCCACTCTTTCGAGTAGCCTTTTTTGATGTTTGGTTGCGGGAGCCGGATTTGAACCGACGACCTTCGGGTTATGAGCCCGACGAGCTACCAGACTGCTCCATCCCGCGTC
>NZ_JBBWCB010000414.1:0-235 GCF_039888995.1 Pseudomonas rossensis
CGTCGCAACCCCGGTCGTTCGAAATCTAAGCAAGATAATCCCTAGTGCCTCGCGCAAGGCTAAGGCACGACCAGCGTATCGCCGGCTTTAAGTAGAAAATTGGTGGACATGTCATCCCCCGACATCAACTTGCTGTAGTTGACGCGCAGGATCTCTTGTCTAGCCCCATTGAGTCGCACGACCTTAATGTCGTCCTTATCGGCGAATTTGTCGAGCCCACCCGCCATGCTTATTA
>NZ_JBBWCB010000415.1:0-234 GCF_039888995.1 Pseudomonas rossensis
TAATAAGCATGGCGGGTGGGCTCGACAAATTCGCCGATAAGGACGACATTAAGGTCGTGCGACTCAATGGGGCTAGACAAGAGATCCTGCGCGTCAACTACAGCAAGTTGATGTCGGGGATGACATGTCCACCAATTTTCTACTTAAAGCCGGCGATACGCTGGTCGTGCCTTAGCCTTGCGCGAGGCACTAGGGATTATCTTGCTTAGATTTCGAACGACCGGGGTTGCGACG
>NZ_JBBWCB010000416.1:0-234 GCF_039888995.1 Pseudomonas rossensis
AAGCAATTTGCGAACTCGAAAGAGGCCAGATTGCGGTGTGTGAAGACGAAACGAACCGAAAGTTCGAGATACTCACAAAACACCAAACTATCGCATACCCATTCGCTGGAGCGTGATCCGCAAGGAGAACGACCTGGCTACCGAATTTCTTGACGACCATAGAGCATTGGAACCACCTGATCCCATCCCGAACTCAGCAGTGAAACGATGCATCGCCGATGGTAGTGTGGGGTT
>NZ_JBBWCB010000417.1:0-233 GCF_039888995.1 Pseudomonas rossensis
TGGCTTGTTTATCTATGACGAAGACGGGCGCTGGATTGCCAATTCCAATGGCGCCGTCGTGCCAGATGCCAACAACGCCGATCGTGAGTATTTCATCTTCCATCGCAATCATCCCGACCAGCAGAATCACCGCAGAGCGAACCTTGAGTGTTGCCCCGGCTTGCTCGGCGACCCAAGGCACGCCATGGCGAAATTGTTCAATTCGATTGTTAACGGACGGATGACCCATGACG
>NZ_JBBWCB010000418.1:0-232 GCF_039888995.1 Pseudomonas rossensis
GTGTCGTTGAACGCCGTGCCAATCACCTTCTCGATATTGAGCAAGGTATCGCCTTCGGCATCACCGCCAATGCCGGGCTTGCCCGTACCGGCGCGGATATCGACGTTGATCGCGGCCGCTGAACCAGAGTAGTCCACGGTGTCGAAACCGCCGGCGCCGTCGAAACCGATGACTCGACCATCCGCGACAAAACGGTCGTCGTAGTTCGAACCACGGATCACTTCGATATCGG
>NZ_JBBWCB010000419.1:0-231 GCF_039888995.1 Pseudomonas rossensis
ACAGAATGACCAGACTTATCGTCGCCAGGCTGGTGATGGCCAGCAAGCGACGATGAGCCACTGAGCGACAGAGTTCTGCCACCGAGGTACTAACTGTCCGGCCCTTTGCTGAAAAAAAAATTGACCCCAGGTAAGACCGGCGTGGATTGATGCCTTAGCTGCTACTGGCCTTCGAGGCCTGACTGTAATCGGCATACCACGAGCTCTTCCAATTTTGGCCAGAAGCCGAAG
>NZ_JBBWCB010000420.1:0-231 GCF_039888995.1 Pseudomonas rossensis
TCTTCGGCTTCTGGCCAAAATTGGAAGAGCTCGTGGTATGCCGATTACAGTCAGGCCTCGAAGGCCAGTAGCAGCTAAGGCATCAATCCACGCCGGTCTTACCTGGGGTCAATTTTTTTCAGCAAAGGGCCGGACAGTTAGTACCTCGGTGGCAGAACTCTGTCGCTCAGTGGCTCATCGTCGCTTGCTGGCCATCACCAGCCTGGCGACGATAAGTCTGGTCATTCTGTA
>NZ_JBBWCB010000421.1:0-230 GCF_039888995.1 Pseudomonas rossensis
CTTCGGCTTCTGGCCAAAATTGGAAGAGCTCGTGGTATGCCGATTACAGTCAGGCCTCGAAGGCCAGTAGCAGCTAAGGCATCAATCCACGCCGGTCTTACCTGGGGTCAATTTTTTTTCAGCAAAGGGCCGGACAGTTAGTACCTCGGTGGCAGAACTCTGTCGCTCAGTGGCTCATCGTCGCTTGCTGGCCATCACCAGCCTGGCGACGATAAGTCTGGTCATTCTGT
>NZ_JBBWCB010000422.1:0-230 GCF_039888995.1 Pseudomonas rossensis
GGAGACGGTGAAGGTGCACCGGCGCAATCTCTATCACAAGCTCAATGTGAATGGGCATGGTGAGCTGTTTGCGTTGGTGTTGCAGCCGCGCTGAGATCAACATCAAAAGATCGCAGGCTCGGTGCTTCGCGGGTGACGCCATCGATGAGGAAGTCCGCACCGAACGCCGGATCGTTCATGCACGCCAGAACCGTGCCTTCGGGGCTGAGCAATTCCGGCAGTCGACGCAG
>NZ_JBBWCB010000423.1:0-229 GCF_039888995.1 Pseudomonas rossensis
GTGAAGGTTATTGAACAGGACAACGGTGGCTACGATGAGCTGCGCAGCAGTGCGCCGACGGCGACCCTGGACCCGTTCATTGAAAAGCTGACTTACACCGGCACCGGCAATTTCACCGGCACCGGCAATGCCGGCGACAACATGATCGTCGGCGGCGCGGGCAATGACGTGCTGATTGGCGGCGGCGGTGCCGACCAGTTGATCGGCGGCGCCGGCCTGGACATGGCCA
>NZ_JBBWCB010000044.1:0-43317 GCF_039888995.1 Pseudomonas rossensis
CATCGGCAGCGGTCAACGGGCCAAAACCGATTCGGCCTTGCGGGGTGTCCACCTCCAGCAGCGGTTCCAGCCAGTACAGGCCGCGAGAACTGGTGCGTTGCAGATCCACATTTTGGAGGGCCAAGGCCACTTCATCAGCACCCACGGCACGAGCCAGCGAATCAGCGGACAGATAGAGACGCGGCATCATGCGTCCTCCCGGCAAGCGTCGAGCAAGGCATCAAGACGCTCGGCACTCAGCCGCGCATGCACCCGGCCATCCAGCTCCAGAGCGGGCGAGCAAGCGCAAGCGCCGAGGCAATACACCGGACGCAAACTGATGTTGCCGTCGGCGCTGCTGCCGTGATCGTCCAGTTGCAGACGTTCGCGCAACTGCGCGGCCAACTGCTCGGCACCGCGGCTCTTGCAGGATTCGGCTCGGCACAGACGCAGGATATGCCGAGCCGGCGGCGCGGTACGGAAGTCATGGTAAAAGCTGATCACCCCGCGAACCTCGGCCTGACTCAGGTTTAGCGCGTGGGCAATCTCGGGGATGGCGGCATCGGGGATATAACCGATGCCCTCCTGAATCTCATGAAGAATGGGCAACAGTGCGCCGGGGGAGCCCTTGTGGCGCTCCAGCAGACTGTTGACCATCGGCAGGTGCAACATCTCATCAGGCATTCAGCATTCCTCACGGTCACGGACAAACCAGAGGGTTGTCGGTCGTCCGAAAGTGTCGGCTGCGGCACTCACACCACGTCACGGTATCGTGGCAATTTCAGGCCGTTGGCCAGGGCACCCTGAGCGGGCATCTTGTTGTGCCCGGCGCGGTCTTTGCCGCACCTCTACTGGGCATAAAGGGCAGCTTGCCACGCTGCTATTGATTGAACTGCACCAAAGCGACGTGTTCGGTTCTGCCTACGACTATCCATTAAGTCTAGATGAGCACTGCCAGAGGCGTTGTCCCCTCCGTTGGTTGACGTCATGGGCGGGTTGGAAAACAAAGATGTGATCAAGGCGGGAGTGAAATGGATCAGTTGACCAACAGTTTCCAGCGCCTGTGCCGAGCTGATGGCATGTAATACACCTGCCGCTCAGGCAAACCTCAGGAAGCCCATGACATGAAGCCCTCTCATGCATCGCACGTCCGTCGAGAATTCTTCAAAGCAATCGGGTTCTATTTGCGCGTTGTCTGGCCGATCTTCTCCGTAACTGTTTCTGCTGATCGTGCTGTTCGGCCTCATCATCAGCTATCTAGAGGGCTGGGATCTTTTTGACGGCATCTATTTCGGCTTCGTGACCGGTTTGACCATCGGCTATGGAGAACTCGTGCCGAAACTGGCCGTCTCGCGGGTTCTGGCGATTTTGCTGGGGTTCAACGGGGTGTTGATGACGGCGATATTTGCGGCAATCAGCGTTCGGGCGATAGAGGTTGCAGTGCGGGCGACGAGACGGGAAGAGTCGGGTAAGCCGACGGCGTGAAGTCATGCTTGGTTGCGACTGGAAGGGGAGGAAGTCATCGACTCCTGAAAATCCATGCGCGAGGGCGTGGTGTTTACCGCGGTCAACGTGGGAAAAAAACGGGAACAGTTCATGATTTCTCCTCCCCGTAGTGGGTGTCCCCTTTGTTGTGGTCAGACTTTTTCACCAGCAGACTTTCTTTCCCCTGCGTGGACGGTTGGCGTGGTGACGGCAAAACAGTGGCCTTTTTCGCAGTCCTCCCCTAATGTTTTTACAACACGTCTCAGGTCTCGGCTTTTTATGTCCGTTAAAAAAGACGTGATGAATCCGGCCTGCTCAGACCCGTTCACCTCACTTCCGATCCTGTCAGCCACATTTCAAGGATGATCCATGGTCAGTAAGTCCACGCACTCTAACCAGCAAAAACACCTCGCGGTGCTTATCGACGCTGACAACGCTCAGGCCTCGATCGTCGAAGGGTTGTTTGAGGAGATTGCCAAATACGGCATTGCCAGCGTGAAACGAATGTACGGCGACTGGACCGGACCTCAATTGGGCAGTTGGAAAAAGCTCATGCTTGAGCACTCGATTCAGCCCATCCAACAATTCGCCTACACCAAGGGCAAGAACGCCACCGACAGTTCGTTGATCATCGATGCGATGGATTTACTCTACACCCGCCGTTTTGACGGCTTTTGTCTGGTTTCCAGTGACAGCGACTTCACCCGGCTGGCGGCGCGCCTGCGGGAGGAGGGTATGACGGTCTATGGATTTGGTGAACAAAAGACACCCAAGCCTTTTGTCTCTGCTTGTGACAAGTTCATTTACACCGAGATTCTTCGTGCCGAAGAAGTCGTCGAGCCAGCCAGCCAAGGCGAAAAAGCTCCCAAAACAACTGATTCAGTTACGGAGATGGATAAACAGTCGACGCCGCCACAATCGGCCAAACACGCGAAAGTACCTGTGGAGTTCATCGCCAAGATTCTCGACGACATCGCAGAAGAGGATGGTTGGGCGCTGCTGGCCACATTGGGAACAAACATCAGCAAGCTTCGTCCTGCCTTCGACTCACGTCTGTATGGCCATACCAAACTCAGCGGCCTGATTCGTAGCCAATCCAAATGGTTTGAACTGGAAACTCGAGGGAATTTGCCGACGGGCGGGGCCGTGTTGTACGCACGCAATAAAAACAGAACCCTCGATAATAAAGCCCGCTGATGCGGCGACCAACACAGGTCGGCCAAGCGCAGTCCATGGATGAGATGTACCACTCTTTGGGCAAAGCCTGATTACTCACTGAATATCTTTCAAGTAATCCCTAAGCGCAATGAGCGGCGCATCAAGCTGCTCCATCGTCCGCGCATTGCTGAAATTAGCTGACAACCGATACAGCTCGCGCCCTAGCGGCGTATCAGCCCCGCCTATAGCGTCCAGCGCCAAACCTACACAGTGCGCCACTCTAAACTGAATCCCCTCAACATCCCCCCGCCGCACCAGCAACCCAAACACCTCCCGCTCATAGTCACTCATGATCGGATCATCCCGCAGAATCGGACTTTCCCCCTCCCTCTCATAAGCCAGCTTGAGGGCGAAAAGGGCAACGGTTTCCAGTGGCAATTCCATTGTGTGAATCCTTGATTCGTTAGCGAACGGTTTGGGGCTGTAGCACCGAAAAGACAAAATCAAAAGATCGCAGCCTTCAGCAGCTCCTACGCAGTGGCGGGGTGGGGCTCACTTTTCTATAGGCGAAAAAAAAGGCCTTGCAAAGCAAGACCTTTCTTAATTTTGGTGCCCCGAGGGAGACCCTAATTTTCCAACAAACACTGGCGGAATAAGAGTGTTTCGATGGTGGCCATACAAACGGCCATACAGGAAGGCTTGCACTGTGGCGGATCTTAGCAGAAATATTGCCCCGCTCTGATGGCGGGGCGAGAGGATTGTAGTTACGCGGCAGCCCTGCTGTCTCCCTTTGATTTGATCCAGGCTTCCACCTCGGATTTCACAAAGTAGGCGTGTGCCTGGCGGTGTGGTCCGTCTTTGATTGGCTTGGGAAAGTTCGAGTCCTTACTACGGACACGATGAAGTGTGGTGCTGCTGATACCGAGCATATGCATCACATCATTCCGACTGATAAGGATGCGCTCAGTGGAGTCTTGATTTCTGGGCTATTCGGATAACTGTGTGTAAACAGCTGCCCAGTCGATGGTGTCTTCCCACTCCATTGACTGTGTAATTGATCTTTCACTGCACTCAGGACAGATGCAGTGTTTTCGATCATCACCTTCCTCGGTGGGCATCCAGGAAGCTCGCTCATCCTCGAAGAACAGCCCGCCGCATGAAGCGCAGAACCAGTCCGGTGATTGTCCCGCCCTTGCGCTTCTGGAGAAGAGGACGCGGGCCCGGATGATGTCGAAGGTGTATCCGCGACCATTCCGGTTGATGACCTTGGTCATGCCGTTCAGGGCCTCGGTGTAGCCGTTGGTGATGGGGTTGTCGAAGTAGTTGACGATCTGCTGCCGCCAGTTCTTCAGGGCTGACAGCAGGTCTTTGTAATCCACCGCTACGTCGCTTGCCTTCACCTGGGTGACCCATGCCTCAATGGCTGGGATGGCCTCGGCCTTTGGGAGGTTGTACAGGGCGTAGAAGTCCTCCTTGAACTGATACGACTGACCAATCTCAGCGTCGTTATCGACCCACATATCGAGGTTGAAAGCCTGCTTGTCAGTGAGGTTCGCGCCGCTCTTGTTGAGCAGCACCTTACTGCGCTTCCACTCCTTGTTGACCTTGACGCCCTGGGCCTTGCCGCGACGGATGCGGGTCTTGTCCACGGCGTAGTTAGCCATCCGGACAACGTGGAACTTGTCGATAACTACTGGCACGCCAGGCGCCATCATGTTCACCACGTTCAGGTATGGCCGCCACATATCTGTGGCCACGCCCAGCAAGGTCGAGCGATCAGAGAAGCCGTGAAGCCAGCGAGCCAAGGTGTCCTGATCGCGATGGGGAAGGATGTCGATGGGTACGTTTCGGCCTACGTCTGTCAGGACGCAGCGCATGTCTCCGGCGATCTTGGTCTCGTCGATGCCTAGCCAATTTGGCAGGTACGGCTTGAACTGGGTGCTCATGTAGTGGACGTAGTCGTTAGCGATGTTGCGGATCGTCTTCTCGTCGCAGCCAATGTGCTCGGCCAGCCTGGTGAAGGTGTCACGCAGGCATTGAGTCTTGATGTACTCGACGCACCGCTTAGTCATGCGCCGATCAACCTCGATGCCCTCCAGAGGCTGGAGAGAAGTTCCTCCACATTCCCGGCACTTGTATCGCTGAACCTTGGCCTCAAGCTGGACGTGAGCGCCCCTGATAGGGCTATCGCGGTAGGCCACTACCTTGGGGCCATGCCGGTACAACTTGCCGATCAGGCCGCATTTGGTGCATGCCTGAAGAGCAACTTTGTATTCGGCACTGATCTTGTAGGTGCCATCGCTCAGGGTTGAGCTGATCACCGTCCAGTCAGCGAGATCAAGGATGTCCGTCAAAGTGATTCCTTACTACGGCGGCCAAAGGCGATGACTTTAGACAAAACACATGCCTGAGTCACATCTACCAGTAAAGAGATCGTCCCCAGAGGAGAAATCAGCCTCATCAAGCGGCTGAGCGGTGTCAACCAGCCAGAGGTCTTCGTCAATCAGGCGAATGTCTTTGTCGAACTGGACGGCCTTTGCGAAGTCAGCAGGGGCATTCTCTTTCTGCCACCGACGATCATGCTTATTCATGTTGGGGCACATCCAGCAGGCCGAACGAGGTGGCCCAGGCCAGCCCATGCGCTTAACAAGGGCTATGCAGTCGCCGCGTGTCATGCGCCGTTCAATCAGCGGGTAGCGGTTCTGCCACTTACCCATTGGCTGGGTGACACGACGCATCTCATCAATCGTGAAGCCAATCCATACATCGGCCTGGAGAACACCTTGTTCTGATGCCCAGCGCCGCATGACCCGCTGCTTCCACTCATTACTGCAATAGGTCGGGAGCTTACCTATCGACCCACTTTCAGTAGTGAATGCAGGGATCAGCAGGTCGTCATTGCGCATCAGGTCAACCGTTGCGTAGCGGCTTTTGGCAACCCTGTGCAGCTTAACCCCTGCCGCCTCCAAGGCTGGCAACACCCAGCGATCCATGTAATCCCAGGTGGTGCTCATCTCGCGCTCAGTATCGACGATGATCGAAAGGTCTGGGCTTAGCTCTCCTTGGCAAATGAGCGCGGCAATCGCGCTGCTTTGGGTTCCACCACCGCTACTCCAAATCTGGGTTCGCTCAGTCATTTTCGATTACCAGTTACACACGATATTCCGGATTTGGATTATAGCTGACCCTCATGAATTACACACGATTATCCGAATAGCCGATTTCTGGCGGTCATGGGGATACCTCGCCATGCAGTTCAGTCGGGTGGAAACCTTACGAAGCAAGGTGTTTCGTTGGAGCCTGGGACGGGCCGTTTGACTTTCCGGATCGGATATCTGGAAGTGATCTAGTCCACAGTTTCCAGAATAAGGGGGCCTGGTCCTAGGGCGTCTATCGAACGATCGAGAAGAATTTCAAATTCGGGTTTCCGGCAAAAGTCGTTATCTTTCATCCCTACAAATTGCTGAAGAAGCACTTCTGAGAGACCTGCATCGGCCATTGGCAATGATCCGAGCAAAAGGATAATAATGTCGTTAGATGCTTTAAGTCGGCGATCTAGATCTTCAACTTTCCAAGAAAGCTCACTTTTTTCCTGCTTTGACATTTGAAGATCCCTATTTCAGTTGGAAGGCTATTCGTTTTCGTAGCCAGTCGCAGCTATCCTATAAAGCCGATTTTATCGCACAGCTTTTCGAGTCTTGCGTCGTCCTGACCTGATTCAAGTCCGGCGTTGGCGCGGTCCAATAGGGTATCGAGCATCCCATTTGGCGCTTCAAGGTTTTCTCCAAACTGTTGCACCGAAGCTTTGAGCCATTCCTGTATCACGCCACTGAAGCCAACTACTTGTCCTTTGAGGGTGTCGGTTTCTTCCATCGTTCCAGGTATACGGGCAATCATTTCGCAGTAAATATTTGAAAGGCTGATTGCTTGTCGATCGCCCCCGCTCCCCTGGCGGCGCAGGTGGACGAGAAACATGCTGGCTATAGCCGATCCCGTCTCAATTCCTCCTAAGTACCCGCCAGTCAGCGGCACATCCCAAAAGCTGATACCTCCGCTCTTGGGGGCTACATGATCGCGCCCCACAAACGGCAACCTATGAATTTCAAGTTTAGCTCGTGGCTTTTCTCTGAGTTTTGCCATGACTTTTCCTGGCTTCAGGATGCTGCTGACGAGGCTGAGTTTGCGAGCGGTGTTCATATGGTCTCTCCGAATTCCAAGGTTGTTGTGCCGGCCGGATTCAAATTTTTTTCCTCGCTCAGAGTCCATAGGCGCTAATGAGAAAGGTAAAGTGGCCATCACATTCAATGATCTGCCGTCTTGCTTGGCCGTGGTTAATGCAGGACATGCGGCGAGCTGCATCAGGTCGGGTCATTGGCTAGGTATGGTTAATATTGCCGCAGGAAATTATTATCGTCAATGCCTGCGGGAATAATAATTTTCCTGGGCATAAAAAAACCCGCAGATTGCGGGTTTGGCCGAGGTGGTTACCTCGTAAGCCAGTGCATGCCTGACCATATTGCGCCGATCACTGAACCGAAAAAGAAGCTGGACCATACCCACACGACGAGCGTCATTGGAAGTCGACCAAGGAGAAATTCTGTAGCTTTGCGCGTGTCCGTGCCTACCCAAATCAAGCGGCGCGTCATCCTTATAAGCTTCCAAAAAAGAAATACAAACATCAGCAACGCCGCGCCCAGATAGCTGCACAGAAAGACTTCCTTGTAACCCATGTCCGTTCTCCAGGTGTAATTTTATCTTGTGGTTATTCTTGTCAGTCTGGAATTAAATTCTCTTGTCGGTCGTATTTGGCATCAAGCGCCACAACTAAGTAGCTGAGTATTCCAACTTCTTCATCGGTTAACTGTCCATCAAGTTCTGCTGCTGCGATTGAATAGAACAAGCTATAAAGTCGCTCTACTTTTCCTTCACGATCCTTTAGGGAATGAACAACACAATCCCTGGTTCGCTTCACGAAATCTCGTCGACGTCCAAAGCCGTCCTCCTTGCAGGCGTCGAAGAAGTTAGCGAGGGTCCAAAAAGCAACGTTCCCCCCACCACCAACCTTATTAAGTGCTTCGTGCGTTCTTTCAGTCTCCAGCTGCTGTATGCCATCTATAAGCGCATATTTTTCGCGAATCTCCGCAGCTAATCTTGGGCTGAAATCTTCTACAGGGATTCCGAATAAAACTTTCACCTTGAAAGCGAAGTCGAGGTTTAGTGCGGTTCTGCCATTTAGATAGTTGCTGAACGATCCTTGATTCATCCCAAGAGCTTCTCCTGCTTGCTCCTGGGTTATGCGCTCGCTTTTGGGGCGGGCTCGGTTCCATTCCGCGATAGCCTCTTTCAAGGCTGCGCACTCATCTTTTTCCCACTGATCGAGTTCACGTTTTTTCTGGCTCATAGACGCAGATTATTCCCGCAGGGCATGCCCGGCAAATTCCGCAGGCATTGACTTTAATAATTCCGCAGGAAATACTCACATGGTCATTCACACGAGGTGTCACCATGGAACGTATCCCGTTGGCCGATTTTTGCGAGGCTCATGGCCAAACCGCCGCGGCCAAAAAGCTTTGCATTACTCAGGGGGCGTTAAGCAAAGCTCTCCGGATTGGCCGCAAGGTTGATGTAATCACCCATCGCGATGGCTCCTTTTCGGCTGAAGAAATCAAACCATTCCCTTCGCAGTCTCAGGCTAGTCGCGACTCAGAGGTCGTCTGACCATGTCGACGAACTCATTAAGCCAAGAAGGCGCCGAAAGCTCACGGGAAACGGAAACCCTAATCTTGCAGCGGGTTTTGTCCGTGGGTCAGAAAGAGATAGCTCGTGAAACCGGGTTGAGTGAGTCGACTGTCTCGCGCTGGAACGAGGGAGAGTACGCAAGATGGGCCAAGGTGCTTTCGTTCCTAGGGCTGCGCGTGGTTCCCCAGTCAGCCATTGTCGTAACGGCTGCATACCTGCATTCGCTGGAAACCCTGGCTGAGATCGGGCTGAAGGCTGAGAAGAAGCGGCCTGGTCCGCTGGGATGGGACTGACCATGGCTTCCCCAAAACCATTCACTGCCGACGATTACGCCGCAATGGCTTCCGCCCTTTTGCTGGTGCCTGCATCAACACCACTTCGCCAGTCGTTACAACGCCACATGATTCGCTATTACGTGCGCTTGTCCTTAAGGCCAAAAGGGAGCCAGTCTCATGAAGCCTGAGCCGCCAATTCCTGCTGATGTTGACCTTCGTGGAATGGCTTTTATGCCGCTCGACGTCAACAGATTGCGCGACAGTGATCTGGCCATCGAGGCAACTGGCGAAGAATTTCGCGCCGCCGTGATGCTTTGGTGTGCATCTTGGAATCAAATTCCTGCCGGTTCTCTCCCAAACGCTGACGCTGCACTAGCGGCTTACGCTGGTTTTGGTCGAGATGTTAAGGGTTGGAAGAAGGTTCGTGCCGGCGCGCTTCGTGGTTTTGTCGAGTGTTCCGATGGACGTTTATACCATTCGGTTGTCACTGAAAAAGCAATGGAGGCGTGGGCCGAACGTGTTGAGTATCGCGAGATAAAAGAGAACGAAAAGTCCCGCAAACAAAGGGAGAGAGAGGATCGTAAGCGCATGTTCGAAGCTCTTCGAAATACTGGAATCGTCCTTCCCTATAACGTGACAACCTCCGAACTCAGATCGCAATACGACCTCATACAGTCCGATGATGATGGCGTGATAGGTCACGGACTTGTCACTGTGACAGGTCACGAACAGGACACGGCTAAGACAGGGACAGGGACAGGGACAGGGACAGGGACAGGGATTAAAGATCAAAAGACTCTCGTCGACGCCGAGCGTCTACCCGATGCCGCCCAGTCGCAACAAGAATCAGGAAACACCCCCCCACCGTGTCCCGCTCAAGCCATCGTCGATCTGTACCACAAGGGGCTACCCGAACTTCCCGCAGTCGTACTGCTCAACAACACCCGGCGCAAACACCTGCAAGCGCGTTGGCGTGAAAACCCAGTGCACCAGGACCTCCAGTTCTGGGCTGATTATTTTTTCCAAGTCAAAAAATCCCCATTCCTGTTGGGCAACACCGCTGGCCGCAACGGCGGAGCCCCATTCCGCGCCACGTTCGATTGGCTGATCAACGCCAGCAACTTCGTTAAAGTCATTGAGGGTAATTACCATGCGTGACCCCTACAGCCTCGAGGCCGAGCACGCAGTGCTGGGCGCAATGCTGATCAAGCCCGAGTTGATCGAAATCCTGTCAGCAGACCTCAAAACGTCCGATTTCTTCTTCGCTGACAACCGTGCCGTGTTCGACGCGATACTTGCACTTAAGACCCAAAACGCCGGAATCGACTTCCTCACGGTAGCCAACCACATCGGACTTTTGCCAGGCGGCGAAAATGCGCTGGGCTACACAGGCGCCCTGTACCGCGACACACCTAGCGTTGCTAACGCAAGGTCCTATGCCAACACCGTATTGGAGCGCAGCACCATCCGCGCCCTCATGACCGCAGCCCAGGCCATACACGAAATTGCGCAGGGCGATTCCGGCACCGAGGACAAAATCACCCAGTCCCAAGCTGAGATCAACGCCATCGGCGGCAGCTCCACAGGTTCCGAAACCATTACGGCTGGCGAAGCTGTCCGCAAGCACATTGAAGAGATCGAGCGTCGTGAAGCACTGGGCGGCCAGATGGACGGACTCAGCACAGGCATCCCATCGCTTGACGCCAAGATCATGGGTTTGAAGGGCGGCCAGCTAATCATCATCGCTGGCCGCCCGAAGATGGGCAAAACCACCTTGGCGATGAACATCGTCGACAACGTCGCCGTGCACAGCGGCAAGCGCGTGTTGGTGTTTAGCCAAGAAATGTCCCACGGCGAGCTGATGGATAAATCCCTGTCATCCCTGGGCAGCATCCCGTTGAAAGCGCTCAAGGACGGTTCAGCACTCACAACGCATCCAACGCAAATTCTTGAGGCTTCTGCGCTAATCGATGGCGCTGCTATCGAGCTGTACGACCGCAGCGGCGTCACTGTAAACCGCATCCGTTCCGTGGCTCGCCGGCAGAAGCTGAATTGCGGACTCGATCTGATCGTGGTCGACCACATCGGTTTGGTGGACGTCGACGACGCACGGGCAAACTCTGTGCAGCGCATCAGTGAAATCACCCGTCAGCTCAAGCTTCTGGCAAAGGAACTGGACGTCCCCGTCATCGCACTTTCGCAGCTCAACCGCCAGCTCGAGCAACGCCCGAACAAACGCCCAATCCCGTCTGACCTTCGTGACTCCGGATCGATCGAGCAAGACGCCGACATGATCGTTTTCGTGTATCGGGATGAGGTCTACGAACCAAACACCCAATTCCGCGGCATTGCCGAAATCATCATCGGCGCCGCCCGTGGGATTCAGCCTTGCACTGTGCGCGTCCAATACCAGGGCGGATACAGCCGGTTCACTGAGCTTGTAGCCGATACCGATAACGCGCGGCCGGATTTGTTCGACGAGGACTCGGACTACTCGTCCAACTCAGGAATTCCACTCGCCAAAGTCACCAGCATGGCAGATCGATACAAGAACTACGGGGGGCACCGTTCTTGACTGCCCACATAGCTAAAAAGACCGTGGGGCACGGACCGTTCACCACTGATGCTGAAGGTTTAGATGCTCGGCCTGCCAAGCGATTGCCCTGAAACACCGAACTACGCAGAACTACGCAATAAGGGGAAAATCATGAAACTGATCAGTGCGCGGCAGGCATGGCGGGAAGCGTTGCACGAGAGCCGTGACTCGGTTCTGGCTGCTGCTCAGGAACGTTCGAGGCTGGGGAAGAAGGGCAGGGTGGTCGGGGAGACCATGCCGTCCATGCGTGACAGCAACGGCCGCTGCGCTCACATGTTGGCTGCTGGTCTGGTGCAATCGGCGATAGGGACGCTGCCGAAGCCGCTGCAGCACTTCGGGAACGCGCTGTACTCACCAATCGCCAACGGCCAGGACATCAACGTGGCGCATGCTCTGGTGTGGCTGACGGTCGAGCTAGGCGAGTGCACGCCCAAGCGCAAGGAAGTGGCCTATTGGATGGCCCTTGCCGCGATCAAGAGCCACCAAGCGGCGGTGAATGGTCGAGAGGCTTGGGGGCCTGGCCGGGTGAGTGAATTCGTTTTGGGCTGGTACGGCGCCAAGGTCGACACCAGCCATTGGGCGCGTGATTGGGCTGTGATCTGGTCCAGCATCGCCAACGTGGTCGACACGCTGGACGCCAAGGCACTCAAGCCTGTTGCAGCGGTCGTCGTGCGCATGTCTGAGCGTGTCGATATCGGTTCGTGTCGCTGGGATCGCCACAACCGCGAGCACGTTGCCGAGGATCGATCGACAGCCTACGCCACGCGCCGCGAGCAATCGGTGATGGCGCTGCGTGAGAGGCTGAACACCATGGATACCGAGCAGCTGCGCCGCTGGCTGAGTCGCGTTCGGTCGTATGCAGCAGCGTACCGGGCAGAGTGGGGCAGCGATGTGGTTGAGAATCCAGGCCGTCACCTGATCTACCTGGACCGCATCGCAGAGTATTGGAATCAGCGCCAGCGGGTTGGTGAAGTGACAAGGCAGGTGGCGTAAGCTTTTGCAGAATCAACCGGAGGAATTGAAGTGACTGATAGCGAATTGCTTGAACTGGCGGCAAAAGCGGCAAACCTAACCATTCTCGGAAGCGCCCCTGGTCGTCCGGGATTGGACGTTTACGACGAGTCTCGGGGTGACGCACGTCGCTGGTGGTCGCCTCTCACCGATGACGGTGATGCGCTGCGGCTTATGGTTCACCTGGGCATGCGAGTCTACGTGTACCCCGATGCGGGCGATGATGTGACCGTTGTTGCGAACGACGAGCTTCGGATGAAGAACGCGCCCCACATCAGCGAACCGCATAGCAGCGACAAGCTTGCAGCTACTCGCCGGGCCATTGTTCGTGCCGCTGCCGAGATCGGTAAAAACACCACCGCTTGACCATTTGGCGAGCATTCAGGTACATTTTCCCCAAGTTGCAAAGTTACGCCCAGATCCCAGAAACCCGCCAAGTGCGGGTTTTTTGTTGCCTGAATTCTTTCCCGAGCCTCGCCATTCGTGCGGGGCTTTTTCGTATCTGGAGCTTACCCAATGGACCCTACCGACCTGGGCCCCGGCACTTTCGCGTGGCTGGGCGGTACCGGCACAGTTTTGCTCGGCGGCCTGCTCTGGCTTCGTAAGTTCCTGTCGAGGGACGCCACTGAACGCGCCATGGATAGCGCCGATATCGGCACGTTCAAGCGACTGAATGAGCTGCTCGACTCCGAACGCGCTGCCCGCAAGGAATCGGACGCACGCGCCGATCAATTCGCCAAAGAGCGGAACGAACTCGCTGCAGCTGTTGGCCGGATGGAAGGGCGCATTGAGTCGCTGACCAACCAGGTCGCACAGCTCACCGAGAAAGTCATGTCGCAGAGCGGTGAGATTGCTCGCCTGCGCCAACAGCTTGGAGGTGGCAACTGATGGACAGATGCGCAATGGAATTCATCGCTCGCCGCTGGTGGCGTCGGGCCGAGATCTGGCTTATCGCGATCATCCTGGTGCTGGGTGGCGGTGTGATCGGCTTCCAGATCAGTCAATGGGCGCTGGCCTCGGCTTACAACCAGCAAGTGGCCGACGTCCGTGCCGGTTACGACGAAGCCCTCAAGCAGCGCGACTGGCGCCTGAACAGCTTGGCGGACAAGACGCAGGACGCCGCAAGCAAGGTTGAGGCCGCTGCCAGCACTGCAACGCAGGCCGCTGACACCGCGAGCAAGGCCGCCGACAAGGTCAACGAAGCCGTAGAGCGGGCGAACCCATGAAGATCACGCCTTCCCACCTGGTCGCAATCATGCGCTGCCAGGATGCGACTGCACGCCTGTGGGCTGACCCGCTCAACGCTGCGTGCGAGCGCTTCCAAATCGACACACGCTTGCGCCTGGCTGCATTCCTCGCCCAGATCGGACACGAAAGCGGCCGGTTGGCTCGTGTGGTCGAGAACCTGAGCTATAGCGCCGCCGCACTGCAACGCACCTGGCCCGATCTGTTCGACGCCGAACTGGCAGCCGAATACGCGCACAAGCCCGAGCGCATCGCGAACGTCGCCTACAACGCCCGCATGGGCAACACCGCCGCCGGCGATGGCTGGAAGTATCGCGGTCGGGGCCTGATCCAGATCACCGGCAAGAACAACTACGCCGCCTGCGGTGAAGGCCTCGGGCTGGACTTGGTGACCACTCCAAGCCTGCTGGAGACCACGAAGGGCGCCGCGCTGTCGGCCGCCTGGTACTGGGACAGCCGGAACCTGAACGCTCTTGCCGATATCAGCGACATCCAGAACATCGGCAGCTTGATCAACACCGGACGGCGCGGACGTGTGCCGCACGGTGCTGCTGAGCGGCTGGCGCTGTACCAGGTCGCGCTGAAAGCGCTGGCTTGATCCTTTCCCAAACCCGAGGCAATCCACGTGAACGATAAAACGATTGAGCAAGAAATTCAGGCGAAGGGCCTGACAGCTCCCCGCATCACCCCCGGCGACGTCGAACGCAAGATCCGCAGCGAGTTTTACTTCACCGCCGGCGAAGGCGTTCTGGGCCAGAGCGAAATGGGCACCAAGCCTGCCGGTAACGCCGACAGCCTCAATCGCCTGACCTTCTGTGTCCTGGTGCTTGGCAACGGTTTCACTGTGACCGGCGAGAGCGCTTGTGTGAGTCGTGAAAACTTCAATGCGGAGATCGGTCGCAAGGTGGCTCGCACCAATGCTGTTGCGAAGATCTGGCCATTGATGGGCTACGAGCTGACCGAGCGCCTGCACCAACAAACTCAGCCGTCGCAAGCCCCGTCCGAATAAGGCCACCACCATGAATCGCTACCTGCTCATTGCCCTCGCCGCGAGTGCGGTAGCGATTCTGTTTGGCTGGCAGCACATCGAGCGCCAGGCCGATCAACTGGCCACGGCCACCGAGAAGGTCACCACTCTGACCAATGCCGCAGAGTCCCGGCGTAACACCCAGCGCCTGCTGGCCACCCTCGACACCGAACACACAAAGGCCCTGACCGATGCTCAAGCCGCTAACAACAAGCTTCGTGCTGATGTCGCTACTGGCGCTCGCCGGCTGTCAGTCGACGCCAACTGTCCCGCAGTGCGAGACGCCACCACCGCCACCGGCGTGGGTCATGCAAAAACGCGAGTCGAACTTGACCCAGCGGCTGGTGAACGAATTGTCGCCATCACCGACGACGGCGACCAAGGACTGATAGCGCTGCGCGCAGCCCAGGACTACATCAACCGCGTCTGCCTGAAAGGAAACTGAGCCATGTCCAAGTTCAAAGTCCGCACCTACGAAGAGAATCTGGTTGTCACCGCTGACCGGGTGGTGTTCGACCCAGATGGCGTGCGTCTCATGTTCTACACCGGCGACAAGATCACCGGCGCGTTCTCGCGCTACCTGTGGGTGCAAGAGGAACCGGCCGCCGAGACCAAGCCTGATCCTGCAGTTGAACCAGCCCCAGAACCAACCCCTGAGCCTGCGCCAGACACGCAGCCCGAGTAAGTGAGGCAGTTATGTCGAATCAATTCGTGCTCAGCAACAAGATCAATGTTGATCGGTTTTGGAGTTACGTACGCATTGGTGCCGACAATCAATGCTGGGAATGGCAGGGCGCTGTCGATGACCAAGGGTACGGACGGTTTCACATCGGGCGAAGCCGAAGCGCGACCATGCTTTCACATCGTGTCGCCGTTGGAATCAGTTCGGGGTTGGAGCCTGAAGCGGTGTGTCATTCCTGTGACAACCCCTCCTGCTGCAATCCATCGCATCTGATTGCAGGCTCAAGGTTGCTGAACAACCAAGACATGACCGCTAAAGGCCGACACTGGAGCGTGGCTTGCCCAGAGAAGTCGGTGAAAGGAGAGGCGCATGGGTCGGCAAAGCTATCTGAGAGTTCGGTTGCTGAGATACGCCGTCTTTATGCGCAAGGTGGGGTTTCACAACGAGAGGTAGCTAGGACCTACTCGGTATCCCAGCGGACGATAGCCAAAGTGATCAACCGCATTGGGTGGCCTCATGTCAAAGATGACGGCTAAGCAAACCCAGTTTGTTTCGGAATATCTTCAGGATCTGAACGCTACTCAGGCGGCCATTCGGGCGGGGTACAGCAAGCGCGGGGCCAAGGATCAGGCATGGCAGCTCATGCAGCGGCCGGAGATCGAAGCCGCGATCAAAGCGGCCATGGAGGCGCGCAATCAGCGGGCTCAGGTCGATTCTGATTACGTGCTGCAAAGGCTCACAGCCATCGATCAGATGGACTTGGCCGAGATCCACGGCGAAGACGGCAAGCTGTTGCCCATCCGGCAATGGCCAATCATCTGGCGCCAGATGGTGAAAGAGGTCGACATGAAGTCGGGCAAGGTCAAGTTCCACGACAAGCTCAGGGCGTTGGAGCTGATCGGCAAACACGTCAACGTCAATGCGTTCCGTGACCATGTGGAGCACAGCGGAAGCATCAATCTCACGAATATGACGGATGACGAACTTGATGCTCACATTGCCCGACTTGCCAACGGACAGGGCGGATAAGCTCGCCCTGGCTGGACTGCTTGCGGAGCGTGCGAGAAGGCTGAAACAGCGGCAGTTCAAGCTTCAGTTTGAATCCCTGTACGAGTGGCAACACAAATTCATCGCAGCCACCGCCGAGTATTCGGCCTGCATGCTGATGGCGGCCAACCGAGTCGGCAAGACACGCACGGGCTTGACGATCGATGCGGCGCACTTGCTTGGCGACTACCCGGACGACTGGGAAGGACACCGGTTTGATTTCCCGCCGCTGTGCTGGTTGCTCGGGTATTCCATGGAGAAAACCCGCGACCTGCTGCAGAAGCCGCTGTTCGGCACTTATGAAGATGGTGCATGGACTGGCGGGCTGATCCCAGCTGACAGGATCCTTGGTCACCTTTCAGCATCCGGCACACCGGGTGCGATGCGGGAAATCCGTGTCAGGCATAGATCTGGCAACGTGGCCACGGTGCAGTTCTGGTCTTACAGCCAGGGCCAGCACGCAATCATGGGTGACAGCGTCGACTGGTACCACATCGACGAAGAACCACAGGACAAAGAGATTTATCCGCAGGTTCTGACGCGTACCGCGACCGGTGACAAAGGTCGTGGGGGTCGCGGCATCCTGACGTTTACCCCGGAGAACGGGCGCACTGAGCTGGTGGTTAAGTTCATGGATGACCCGGCTGAGGGTCAGTACATGCAGCGCGCCACTTGGGATGACGCGCCTCACTTGAGTGACCGTATCCGCCGCGAGTTGCTTGCGGCCTATCCATCTTGGCAACGAGCAATGAGGACACAAGGGATGCCATTGCTCGGTACCGGTTTGATATTCGATTTCGGCGACGACGAAATCAAGTGCGCGCCTTTCCCATGCCCGCCGCACTTCTTTGTCATCAACGGCATGGACTTCGGCTGGGATCACCCGCAGGCACACGTCCAACTGTGGATCGACATCGAGGCGGACGTGATCTATGTCGCTCAAGCCTGGAAGAAAAAGAACGTAACGCCCGTCACCGCATGGGGATCCGTCAAGGCATGGGCTAAAGGCGTGCCAACCGCCTGGCCATCTGACGGCCTGCAGTCCGAGAAGTCCTCGGGCGAGCAGCAGAAGTCGGCCTATGTAGATGCCGGCTGGCAGATGTTGGATATCCACGCCACCTGGCCCGCTGGTGGCGTTGGCGTTGAGATCGGGATTGTTGAGCTCTACGAGCGCATGACAACCGGCCGCTTCAAGGTCTTCTCGCACCTGTCGGACTTCTTCGACGAGAAGATGAGTTACCACCGCGACGAGAACGGAAAGATCGTCAAGCTAAACGACGACATCCTTTCTGCTGCCCGTTACGCCTACATGATGCGCCGCTTCGCTATGCAGCGTTGGCAGTTGGAGTCGAAGGACGCGGGCCAATACCAATCGGATTACGACCCCTATTCGGAGTGATGAACATGTGCGGCAAGAGCGTTAAGAAACTGATGAACAAGGTCATCGACCTGGACCCGCTGCGCGGCGGTGACGTGATCCTTGAAGGCATGGGCCTGCCCAACCTGACTGGCGAGAACACTGGCTTTCTGGGCAAGGCTGACCGTGAGAAAGAGGCCGCCAAGGCAGCAGCAGGGTCTGGCACCACCGCCAACCCGGCCGCACCCACCACGAGCAGCGACTCGGTTCAGGCTGCTGTCGACGCAGAGCGCCGCCGGCGACTGGCTCAGTCCGGACAGAACGGCACCATCCTGACTGGGTCGTCGGGCCTGTTGGGTGGCGCCAACACCAGCAATAAAACGCTGTTGGGGGTGTAAGTTGGCCGACTCCCTGCGCGAGCGCCTTGAACAGCGGTATACCCGCCTGAAGCAAGAGCGCGACAGTAACTGGCTGCCCGAGTGGAAAGAGCTGGGCGACTTCATCAGTCCGCGTTCAGGGCGTTGGAACACCACCGACACCAATGACGGCAAGCGCCGCGACCAGAAGATTATCAACCCCCGGGCGTCGTTTGCATCGCGCACGCTGGGCGCCGGCATGCACACCGGCATGACAAACCCAGCCTCACCCTGGGTGAAGTTCGGCACGCCGGATCCAGACATGATGGAGTTCGCACCGGTCAAGGCTTGGCTTTACGCGGTCGAGAAGGCCATGCGCGAAGTCATGGCCAGGTCGAACCTGTACAGCGTCCTGCCGAACCGTTACGCCGAGGAAGGCGTGTTCGGGACGGCGCCGATGGTTGTGCTGCCTGACGACGATGACCTGTTGCGCGCCTATCCGCTGGCGGTCGGCAGTTACATGCTGGCCAACAACAGCCGCAACCAGGTGGACACGCTCTTTCGCGACTTCCGCATGACTGCCCGCCAGATGGAGCAGCAGTTCGGTCGGGAGAAGATGAGTTCCACCGCTCGAAACTTCCTGGATAAGAGCCCTGAAACTTGGGTCGATATCTGTCACGCGATCGAGCCGAACGACAAGCGCGAGAAGGGTAAGCAGGACAACGAGAACATGCCGTTCCGCTCCGTTTACTGGGAGAAGGCGAGCGACAAGGACACCATCCTGCGCAACTCCGGGTTCAAGACGTTCCCGGTCATGGCGCCTCGCTGGGACGTGCTGGGTGAAGACGTCTACGGCACGGGCCCGGGCTCTATGTGCATTGGCTCCACCAAGGCCGTTCAGCTGATGGAGCGTCGCAAGGCCGAGTTGCTGGAGAAAGGTGTGCGTCCGCCAATGGGTGCACCGGCCAGCCTCAAGAATCAGCGCGCATCGATCCTGCCTGGCAGCATCACTTACCTGAACGATATGCAGGTCGGTGCCAAGTTCGCTCCGCTGTATGAAGTCAATCCTGCCTGGCTGGGACAGCTCCGTGGCGAGATCGAAGCCGACAGCGAAATCATCGACACCGCGTTCTTCGTCGACCTGTTCCTGATGGTCAGCCAGATGGACTCAGTCCGGACGGCCTACGAGATCGCCACTCGCAAGGAAGAAAAGCTGCTGATGCTGGGCCCAACCTTGGAGCGTCAGACCGACGACCTGCTGGACCCACTGGTTGATATGTACTTCAACCAGATGCTCGAGCAATCGATTCCACGCTGGTCCGGCATGTTGCCAGGCGCGCCACTGATCCCGCCGCCACCGAAGGAACTGGCCGGCTTGGATCTTCGTGTCGAGTTCACCAGCATTCTGGCCCAGGCACAGAAGGCGATCGGCGTTTCCAGCATCGAACGCGCCATTGGCTTCGCCGGACAGGTGGCGACCACCACGCAGAGTCTTGCAGCGCTTGACCTGCTCGACTCTGACGAAGCCCTGCGCCAGTACTTCGAACTGATCGGCACGCCGCCAACGCTGGTCCGTGCAGAGGATGCCGTTGCAGCAATCCGCGAGCAGCGCGCCCAGGCACAGCAAGCCCAGCAGATGCAGCAGGAGTTGGGCAGCGTGATTCAAGGCGCGCAGATGCTAAGCCAGACCGACACCGGCGGCGACAACGCTCTCACTTCACTTGCCGGGGCTCTGTAATGACCGACTTCGACGCACTGGACGACCTGCAGGCAGAGGCCGACAAGGCCAAGAAGGATGCCAGAAAGCAGGAGATAGCCGACTTCCGCTGGATCATGGACGACCCACGCGGCCGTCGCTTTATGTGGCGCCTGATGGGCCAATGCAAAGTGTTCGAACCCTCATTCAACCCCCACGGTGGTGTGATGAACTTCAACGAAGGCCAACGAAATGTTGGCCTTTTTCTATTGGGCGAAACAAACGACCTGTGTCCATCGATGTTCCCGGTCATGGCCGCCGAAAACGCCCCCAAGCCTGTAGAGGATGAATCCAATTGAATCGCCTGATGATGAAACTGATGGGCCACGTCCTGATGAACGAAGCCCCGGCCGACGGCGCCCCATCGGGCGTTGCCGCACAAGCACCAGTAACGCCAGCGGCTGCAACAGCAGCGGCACCGGCACCCGATAACACCCTGTTGACCCCACCCGCAGCGCCAGCAACCACCGACCCTAAACCCGAAGGTGGCGACCCAGCGAAGCCAGGTGACCCCGCAAAACCAGAAGACGGCAAGCCCAAGGACGAGGGCAAGAAAGATGAGCCACAGGGCGCGCCTGAGGCCTACACCGACTTCACCCTGCCGGAAGGTATGGAAATGGATTCCGAGGTACTTGGCGAATTCAAGGACTTTGCCAAGGAACTGAACATTTCGCAGGAAAAGGCCCAGCAGTTGATCGACTTCCAAACGAAGTTGGCCACCAAGCAGGCCGAGGAATACCAAGCCGCCGTCGTGAAACAGGGAGAGCAGTGGGCGGCTGCCGTGAAGAACGACCCCGAACTGGGTGGCGAGAACTACGACAAGAGCGTAGCGAGCGCCGTGAAGGTAATTCAGGCATTCGGCGACGACGGCCTGAAGGAACTGCTCAACACCTCCGGCCTGGGTAATCACCCGGCGCTGTTCAAGTTCTGCCACCGCGTCAGTCAGGCGATCTCGGAAGACAAGTTTGTTCTCCCGGGCAGCCAAACCGACGCCCCCAAAGAAATGACAATTGTCGACGCCTTCAGCTGAGACATCCATCTAGCACGCAGGAGAAACAACGATGGGCATCCTTACATCCACCATGCCGACCCTGATCGATAAGTTCAGCAGGGAAGACAGCAACAAAAAGATCATGAAGATCGTCGAGCTGATGGCTAAGCGAAACGACATCTTGATGGACGCCGAATATCAGGAGTGCAACGACGGCTCCAAGCACAAAACCACCATGCGTTCGGGTATCCCTGAGCCAACGTGGCGCATGTTTAACCAGGGCATTCAGCCTTCCAAGTCGACCACCGTGCCTGTGCTGGACACCACCGGCATGATGGAGGACTACGGCCTGGTCGATAAGGCACTGGCCGACTTGAGCGGCAACGCCGACGCCTTCCGCACCTCGGAAAACATGGCCAAGCTGCAAGGCTTCAACAGCAAGGCCGCCCGCTACATGATCTACGGTAACACCCAGGCTGAGCCGCAGGCCTTCTTGGGCTTGGCTCCGCGCTACAACGACAAGTCGGCCGAGTCCGGCGCCAACATTGTCGACGCAGGCGGTACCGGTTCGACCAACACCTCGATCTGGTTTGTGACCTGGGGTGAAATGACCACCCACCTGCTGTATCCGAAAGGCAGCGTGGCGGGTTTCCACCACAAGTTCCTCGGCCAGCAAACTGCCCGCGCTGAAAACGGCGGCGACTTCGAGGCCTACCGGGACCACTTCAAGTGGGACATCGGTATGTCCGTCCGTGACTGGCGTGCAAACGCTCGTATCGCGAACATCGACGTAACCACGTTGACCGCCGATGGCGCGACCGGCTCCAAGCTGATCGACCTGATGATTGATGCTTTGTACCGCATCGACAACCCGGAGCAGGGCGAAGGCCGGACCATCATCTACGCCAACCGCACCATCCAGTCGTGGCTGCACAAGCAGGCCATGAACTCGAAGAACGTGAACCTCACTCTGGGTGAATACGCAGGGAAGAAGATTCCAGAGTTCTTGGGCATCCCAATCAAGCGTAACGACGCGATCCTCAACACCGAAGCCCGCGTAGTCTAACGACTGCGTGGTTTTCCCCTATTACGGAGAGACCATCATGCTTTTCGACGCAAAGCTGCTCATGTCGAACGCCCAGGTAATCACTGCCACGGCGGCTTCGACCGACATCATCGACCTCGGCGTCAACAAGGACGTTGGCCGGGCCGGTGACATCCCACTGGTGATGCAGGTAGTCGAGGCGTTCAACACCCTCACCAGCCTCACTTTCGACCTGCAGACCGATGACAACTCGGCGTTCAGTTCCCCTCGATCGCTGTATCAGGTCGTCGTGCCGTTGGCCGATCTGAAGCTGGGCTACCAGACGCCAGTCATCACCCTGCCGCAGAAGGTCGAACGCTTCCTGCGCCTCAACTACACCGTGACCGGCATCGCCCCAACACTGGGCAAGGTAACTGCTGGCGTGGTTGCTGGAGTACAGACCAATGTCTAAGCAATATGTGGTGCTTGAGCGGTCGTTCATTAACGGTCGTTTGTATGAGCCCGGTGAAAGCGTCGTTCTGGAGATCGACAGCCCGGGCTCCAACCTCAAATTGGCGAGCAACAAGAACGTGGCTGCGCCAGCAACCGGTGATGGCGACGACACCAACCCGGACGATGTGTACGTCGCTGCTCGCGGCGCCGCTGGCAAGTTCGTCGTTAAGAACGCTGGCGGCGTGGCTGGTACCTTCACCGGCAACAAGGCAGAAGCGGAAGCGGAAGCCGCTCGCCTGAACGCTGGCGGCCTGCCTCAAGACGACACCAATCCGGACGGTGTGACCGCCCCCGGCGGGACGATCCTGCCTGACGCCTGATTCACCCGCACCACTTTAAGGGCCCTTCGGGGCCCTTTCTCATTTCTGAGGTTCCCGAATGGCTAGCGATATCGAGATCTGCAACGTCGCGCTTTCGCGTGTTGCACACTCTCAGTCCATTGTTTCGTTCACCGAAAAGAGCAAGGCCGCCGAGCTGTGCGCCGTGTTCTATGCGCAGCTGCGCGACCTGGTGCTGGCTGAGTTCCCTTGGCCGTTCGCGGAATCTACCGTGGTGCTTGCCGATATCGGCGGCGCCGCCCCTGGTTGGGCTTACCGGTACCGGTACCCGGCCGACTGCCTGAAGGTTCGGGAAATCATCCAGCCAGGTCAGCGCTGGTCGCTCGGCGTGGATTTGCAGATCCCTTTCAAAGTCGGCTACGACGTCGGTGGTCGCGTGATTCATACCGATCAGCCAGAGGCCGGGGTACGTTTCACGTACCGCGTTGCCGACTCCACGTTCTTTGATCCACTGTTTGCTGATGCCCTGTCTTGGCGCCTGGCCATGGATTTGGCTCTGCCTCTTAGTTCCAAGACTGATCTGCAGCAGTTCGCTACGCAGCAATACGGGCTGGCGCTGACCAAGGCCCAAGGCTCAGCCTTCGAAGAGTCCCAGGACGATCCAGAGCCGGAATCTGAATTCGTGTCGGTGCGCTCATGAGTAGCGTTCTGCAACCGACGTTCGCTGCCGGCGAGCTGTCACCATCCACCAGCGCGCGTACGGATATCGCACGCTATTACACCGGCCTGAAGCTGTGCCGAAACTTCATGGTCATGCCTTACGGTGGCGTGCGTAACCGACCGGGCACCAAGTTTGTTTGCGAGGTCGCCGATTCCGCAAAGATGAACCGGTTGATCCCGTTCCAGTTCAACGACGAGCAAACCTACATCCTGCAGTTTGGTGATCTGAACATGCGGGTCATCAAGGACGGTGGTCAGGTGATCGCCGGCGGTGTGCCGTATCAGCTGGCCATGCCTTACACCCAGTTCGATCTGCCGCAGCTGAACTTCACACAATCGGCCGACCTGATGACGTTTGCCCATCCGACCTACAAGCCGCGAGAGCTGGGTCGTCTGGCCCATGACAACTGGACCACGTCCGAAATCAGCCTGGCGCCGCGCATTGCAGCGCCTGCATCCGCAACTGCTACACCAACTGCTGGTACCGGCGTGCAACAGTCTTGGCGCTACCAGATCACCGCTGTGCTCGACGATGGCAACAGTCTGGACGAATCCCTGCCGGTCACGTCGAACGCCGTCACAGTCTTCGCTGACACAGCCTCGGCAACCATCGTGTGGCCGGCGGTGCCCGGCGCCACGTATTACATCGTTTACAAGGACAACGCTGGCGCCGGCATCTATGGCTTCATCGGTCGCGCCACGGCCCTGACCTTCACCGACCGCAACATCACTGCCGTGAAGACCGACACGCCCCCGAACGGCGCCGATCCGTTCGTGGGTGCGGGCAATTACCCCGGAGCAGTCGGTTATTACCAACAACGTCTGGTCTTCGCTGGCAGCAACTTGAGCCCGCAAACGGTGTGGATGAGCAAGACCGGCCTGTTCAAGAACTTCGGTTTCTCGATCCCCAACAAGGACGACGACGCGATCACCTTCACCATTGCCAGCAAGGAAGTGAACCGCATGCGGCACCTGCTGGGCCTGCGCAAACTGCTGGGGCTGACCTCTGGCGGTGAGTGGACGTTCTCCGGCGGTGACAGCGGTTTGACCGCCAAGACCATTCAGGCCGCGCAAGAGGGTTACAACGGCTCGGCCATCGTACCGCCGGTGGTTGTGGGTAACAGCGCGGTTTACGTGCAGGCTCGCGGCAACCGGGTGTCGTCGTTTGGGTACTCGCTTGATGCTGACGGCTTTGCATCCGATGACCTGACGATCTTCAGTGCGCACCTATTCCGTGGCTTCGAACTGACGGACGTTGCCTATCAGAAAATCCCGGACTCGATCGTCTGGTATGTGCGCCACGACGGGAAGTTGCTGGGCCTGACCTACCTGCCCGAGCAGCAGCTCGTTGGTTGGCACTGGCACGACACTGACGGATTTGTCGAATCCATTGCCTGCATTCCGGAGGGCCAGGAAGACGCGCTTTATATGGTCGTCCGTCGCACCGTCGGCGGTGTTCAGAAGCGCTACGTTGAACGCATGGCCAGCCGTGAGGTGCTGTCGATCAAAAACGCCTTCTTCGTGGATTGCGGCCTGACTTATGACGGCGACAACCACGACGGTGCCAAAAACATGATGCTCTCTGGTGGGACCACTTGGCAGTATCCGGAGGTGGTGACGCTCACGGCACAGGGTCACACGCCATTTACCGTGGGCAGCGTTGGCGTGAATTACTCGCTGTCGCGCCGGGTCGTGGATGAGAACGAGGATTCGTTTCTTGAGTCTGTCCGCGTCGAGGTGGTCGGCTACACGAGCCCCACGGTCGTTACCGTAAAGCTATTGATCGTATGTCCCGAGTCACTGCGCAACTTCAACGGTTCCGCTTGGGCCCGTCAGGCACAGACCATATCGGGATTGGCGCATCTTGAAGGGAAAACAGTTTCAATCCTGGCCGACGGCAGTGTTCATCCCCAGCGGGTTGTCACAAACGGAACAGTCGTTCTTCAGGAATATGCTGGCGTTGCACACGTCGGGTTGCCATACAACTCGGATATGGAAACGCTCGACCTTGAGCTCAAGAACGCCAACGAAACCGTCCTCGACAAGAAAATTGCCGTCACGTCACTAACCGTGGTCGTGGAAGAGTCACGCGGAATCTTTGCCGGCAAGGATAAACGCTCGCTCTACGAGCAGAAAACCAGCCGCGACACCTACGAGCAGCCGCTTGACCCGCTGACAGGCCAGACGGAAATCATCATTTCCAACGACTGGCAGGGCAAAGGCCGGGTGTTTATCCGCCAATCCGACCCGCTGCCGCTGACCGTGCTCGCCGTCATTCCAGAGGTGACCATCGGTGGCCGCTGAAGTGTTGCCGGTAACGGCTGAAGACGTGGCGACCATTCTGCCCATCGTGCGCCAGGCCGATATCGACGAGATCACCGAAGCCCTGGGCATACCCATGCAGGACGCTTTGCACGAAGCGATTACGGGCAGCCTCAACGCCAAGAAGATTGTTGTAGACGGTCTGATCGTGGCCGTCTTTGGTGACGCGGTGTACAGCATCCTCGGCTCGGTGGGCGTGCCTTGGCTGATCTCCACTACTCATGTGGAAAAGCACTCAAGGGCCTTCCTCAAGGTCTGCAAGCCCGAGGTTCAAGGGATGCTGACCCGCCACCATCACCTGATGAATTACGTCGACGCGCGCAACACCTCGGCCATCCGCTGGCTGAAGTGGCTGGGCTTCACCTTCGGCCCGGCCATTCCCTATGGCGCGCGGCGCTTCCCGTTTCACCCCTTCACACTGAATAGAGAGGCTTGATTATGTGCTGGATGGCATTGATACCAGTCGCCATTGCCATGGTTGGCGGAATGATGGGCGCGCAGAACGCCAAGCAGGAAGGCGCGTTCAACTCGGCCATGCTTACCGGTAACGCGGCGCTGAAGGACCAAGCCGCGCAAGAGACGATCAACGCCGGTGACACGTCGGCAGATTGGCAGCGCGTGCAGACCGGGCAGGCCGTCGGCACTCAGCGCAGCGTGCAAGCCGCCAACGGTATCGACGTGAGCAGCGGCAGCGCGGCACAGCTGCAGGACGACACGGCCATGCTCGGTGAGCTGGACGCCCTGACGATCCAGAACAACGCGGCGCGCGAGGCGTATGGCTACCGAGTCCAGGCTAAGCAGGATCGGCAGAACGCCGCCCAGGTCACCACCAACGCGGGCAACAAGGCCACCGGATCCATTCTCGGCGGCTTCGGTAGCGCGTTCGGTTCGTTCGCAGGGGGTCGCTGATGCCTCGGGTACCGACATACGACATGCCGCAGGTTGGACAGCAGCCCGGGCGAGCGATCGAGCTCCGTGGTGTTGCGCCCGACAGCTCGGCCATCGCCGAGGGATTGCAGAGCTTCCAGCGTGGCGCCCAGATTCTGGCAGCCAAAGAGCGCGAGAAGGCCGACACCGCTCTGCTGCTTGACGCTGACACCCAGCTAACCCAGTGGCAGCAGAAGGCGATGTATGACGAGAATGGTGGGGTGTTTACACGTAAAGGGAAGAACGCACTCGACGTCACCAACCAGACGCTTGAGCAGTTCGAGCAGGCCCAGGCAGAGATCGCGAAGACTCTAACCAATGATCAGCAGCAGGCACGGTACGCCCAGATCGTGGCCAGCCGCCGCAACTCGCTGTCGAATGACCTGAACCGTTACGAATACAGCGAGCGCCAGAATTATTACGGCGAGGTCGAAAAGGGTCAGCTTGAGACGTCGATGCAGGGCGCCGCGCTCGACTATCAGGACCCATCCAAGGTGCAGGGATATCGGCAAAAGATCGACGCGGTTCTGGCCAGCCGTGCCGAGCGTCTTGGGCTTTCGCCTGAAGCGGCGCA
The DNA here is from genome assembly GCF_039888995.1 of Pseudomonas rossensis. NCBI lineage: Bacteria > Pseudomonadati > Pseudomonadota > Gammaproteobacteria > Pseudomonadales > Pseudomonadaceae > Pseudomonas > Pseudomonas rossensis. The sequence goes on from NZ_JBBWCB010000044.1 coordinate 27,063, forward strand.
GTCCGAACGTCTGAGTACCAACAGCGGGATGTCGACGGCGGTGATCCAGCGGATGCTGGTCGACTCACCGCAGAAGGCCAAAGGCTATTTCGATTCGTTCAAGGACACGATGACGGCCGAAGACCAGATCAGGGCGAGCAATGGTATCGACCAGGGCTTTCGCCGGCTGGAAGCCGAGGCCCGTCAGCGTCAAGTTGAAGCGCGCCAGATGCAGGCCATCAGCAGAATGGAGCTTAGCAGTCGCGTGCAGGACGCCAGCGCCGCGTATTCGCAGGGCCTCGACTATGCCAACCCGCCAAGTCAGGCTGAATTCAAAGCGGCCTACGGTGATAAGGCAGACGCTCAATACGAGTCGTTCTCCAAGGTTCAGGCCATCGCCCCGGCAATCCGCGAGTTCGCGACGGCTTCACCGGAAGAGCGCCAAGAGATACTGAGCAAGTTCCAGCCGGCAAAAGATGGCGTAGCGGGCGAGGGCTTCAAGGAAGACTCCCAGCTGTATCAGCACCTAACCAGCGTGGGCGTGGGCTTGCTCAAGCAGCAACAAGCCGACCCGGCCGCCTACGTGGCCAAGTACAGCCCTGTCGTTCAGCAGGCGTTCGCTGTCGCGCAGGAAGAGAACACGCCGGAAGCCTATCGGGCATATGCGACCGCCACCGTCGCCGAACAGCAGCGCTTGGGTGTTGCTCAACCGAAGCTGTTGCCGGACGCGGCCGCCAACCAGTTCGCCGCACAATTCAACCAGCAGGTCGAAGGTGGCGAGAACGCTGCCACGTTGATCGAGCAGCAGGCGCAGTTGTGGGGCAAGGACTTCCCGACCGTCCTGCAGCAGGTCGGCAACAAGTTGCCAGCCGAAGCCCAGGTCATCGCCACCGGCCTGCCAAAGGACATCGCCGAGCGGATGGCATCCGTTGCCACGCTCAAAGACAAGGACCTCACCGCTGGCTTACAGAAAGGCCAGCAGGACGAAATCGGACAAGCCGTCCAACAGGCCATGGAGCCGTTCGCCCAGTCATTGCAGGGCCAAGCGGGCGGCATCAGCACGTTCAGCACCATGTACAAGGCAGCAGCTCGAACTGCCACGTCTTACGTGCTCCAAGGTGAAAGCCCAAAGGACGCCGCGCAAAAGGTTGTCGACGGCATGCTCAACGACAAATACGAGTTCTTCGGCACCTACCGCGTGCCAAAAATCTTGGACACCAACGCCGTCAGTCGTGGCGCTGAAGAAGCACTGAAGCGGATCACTCCCGAAGAGCTGATGCCGTTGCCTGGTACCAGCGGCGTACTGGAGTCCGAGAACGCCCGCCAGCTGCACGAAGCGTTGCAGTCCGGTGGCCAGTGGGTGCCGACCAATGATGAAAGCGGCCTGGCGCTAACCCTGAACGGGTACCGGGTTCGCGGAAAGGACGGTAAGCCACTGGTGAAAAGCTGGGCTGAACTGCAACAGGAAGGCATCACAGCCCCGACCAAATCCCGTGGGCCAGCAATGGGGATCTACAATTGACCATCTTTGCAGGTGATGCACCGGTTCTCGATCGGCGCACGATGCTCGACATCCCAGCCGAGTCTGGCGAGGTGTTCGACGCCGCGTTCGACAGCGCGTTTTCCACCAACCCCACCACATCGCTGGTCCGTTCCGAGCAGCTCGCCGAGCAGGCAGAAGGCCGGGCCGTGGTCATGGGCCCTGAGTCCTACCTAGCGCCGAACGCTGGCCGTCTTGAGCCAGACTCGCCAATGGTCGATGCGCAAGCCGCGCGCGATCGCGTTGCCGGCATGGGTCTGGATATCAAAATCCCTGAGCAGGGCATACGGCAAGGCGCCCTCGACGTCCTGGTTGATCGGCACCGCGAGCAGGCTGCGCGCCAGCAGGTTCTGGCCCGGGCAAACGGCGGCGCGATGGGAACGCAGATCGCCGCAGGCCTTGCCGCTTCGCTGCTGGACCCGCTCAACATTGCTTCTGCATTCGTTCCGGTGGTGGGCGAAGCGCGCTACGCCGCAATGCTGGGTCGTGCTGCGTCTCCGCTGGGGCGTGCAGGCGTTCGTGTCGGGGTCGGCTCCGTAGAGGGCGCAGTCGGTGCTGCAATCCTTGAGCCTCTGCCATTGCTCGCCGCCAACCAGGACCAGACCGAATACGGGCTTTCCGATTCGCTGGCCAACATCGCATTGGGTGGGCTTCTCGGTGGTGGTCTGCACTCAATTGGTGGCGCGGCCTCGGATGCGCTGCGCCGGCGGATCGCGACGGAAACACCAGCGGCCGACGTGGCGCCGAACATTGTCGATCGACAATCAGCGTCAGCAACTCCGACACAATCCCTGCGCGCCGCCGACTTCGACCGCCTGTTTGATCAGGATCCGGACATGGCGCTGCGCGCTTCGCTGGCCCGCAGCCTTGAGGAAGATGGCGCGACCCTGTACCGCAGCGCCCAGCGCCAAGCGGTGGACGAGATCCGTCCGACGTTGACTGGCGAGCGCGTGGGCAATGTGGCCGATTTGCACAACGAACGGCTTTCACTGACCCAGCGTGCGATGAAGCTGGACGACACATTCAGAGACGTTGCAACGCAGTTTCAGGGGCAGGGCTTGAGTCGTAAGCAAGCCGAGCGCGCTGCGCGGGACAGCATTGCCGCACAGCGCGAGCAGATCGGCGCGCGCCAGGCTGAAATCAACACCACGCTGGAGCGCAACCGGGCCGGTGAGTTTGATCGCCGCGATCTCGGCTTGATTGATCGAGGCGAGGTCCCGGAGCGCCTGCGCCCGCAGATCGAAGCTCGCGCCAAGCAGATCATGGCGGGATATGAGCAACGGCCACTGGGCCCTGCCGTGCGCACTGCCAGGGAAACCGCACAGTCTGCAGACTGGACCGTGCGCGACAGTGCATTGCGCAGCGCCGTGGCGCAGGCAGTCAGCGGCCGCGACATCGATGTCAACGCGCTGTTCGACCTGGAAGCCCCCGGAAAATCGGGTGCAGCGCTGGAATACGCCAAACGCCCGACCGGCCGCAGCGTTGATCCTCAAGGCCAGGCCGAAAGCCTGCGCGCCGATGGTGATGCAAAGGCGCAAGGCCAGGACGATCTGGCGTCGGCACAGCAGGCATTCGACGAGGACGAAGCACTGGTCAAGGAAATGCTTGAGCAGTTGCCAGAGAACGAGCGTGCGGCCGTGGTCAATGCCGGCCGCGATGAAACAGATTTGGCCATCGCCCAGGCTGAACGGGCCGAACGTTATACGAAGGCATACCGCGCCGCCGCCGTGTGCGACATAAGGAACGGACAATGACCCCTTGCATCGACGCTGTACGGGCCGCCGCCGGCGACCTTGAAGACCAGGAAATTGCGGAGATTTTCGAACTGTTGCGCGGACGCGCGAAAGAGATCATGGCCAGGGAAGGCGCCTTGGGCATGGAGCAGGCGACGTTGCGTGCTGCCGATGAACTGGGCAAGCAAGCCCAGCAGGCGGCATTGATCGAACGCCGTAACGCGCTGATCAACCTGCGTCGTCGTGGAGAGATTGTTGCGTTCGTGCGTGGCAGCTTTGCCGACCGTCCAGACCTCGGCATTGAATCGCTGCTGGTCGGTACCAACCTTGCGCGTCAAGGATCGCGGCTCTCTGTGGCCGCCGAACAGAAGTCGCTGGGAGACGCCTACATCGGCGGGCTGATCCACGATCTGGAACGCAAGGACCTGACCGCCGTGCTGGCCAAGGGCAGTGCAGACGTCGATATCGCCGACGCTCTGTGGAAGATCGGCAACGACCTGGACACCTCGAAGCTGAACGACCAGGTGGTCGATATCGCCCGCATTATTCAGAAGTATCAGGAAACGGCGCGCATCGATGCGAACCGCGCCGGCGCCAACATCGGCAACCTGCCCGGGTACATCGCCCGCCAGAGCCACGATAGCGAGAAGATCGGTTCCGCCGGCTATGAAAAGTGGGTTGCCGACATCCTGCCGCGCCTCGATCCCAAGACATTCGACGGCGTGGTCAATGAGGCCAGCTTCCTGCGTGGCGTGTTTGATGGTTTGGTTACGGGCGACCACCTGAAAGCTGCCGGCGACACCAAGCCAAACGGTTTCCGTGGTCCGGCCAACATCGCCAAAAAAATCAGCCAGGAACGCGTTCTGCACTTTAAGGATGGCGTGGCCTGGCACGAATACAACCAGCAGTACGGGACCGGCAACCTGCGCGAGGCTGTATTGCGAGGCCTCGACTTGTCTGGGCAAAACACCGCGCTGATGCGCCGGCTCGGTACCAACCCGGAAGCGAACCTGAACATGGCGATGGATATCATTGCCGATGACGTCCGCAAGTCGGAAGATCCAGCCGCGCTGGCGAACTTCAACACAGCCCGTCAGACGATGCTGGCCAACCGTTTTGCCGAGGTCAGCGGCGCGACCAGAATTCCCGGCAACGCCTGGGCCGCACGGGTTGCCGCAAACGTCCGCGCATGGCAGTCGCTGTCCAAGCTGGGCGGAGCGCTGCTTTCCAGCTTCACAGACTTGCCGGTGGCCGCCAGTGAAATGCGGTACCAGGGCAAGAACTTCCTCGGCTCGTTGGGCGAAATGACCGCGGGGCTCGCGAAGGGCCGTGGCAGTCTGGAGCAGCGAGAAATCCTGTCGAGCTTTGGCGTTTATGCCGATTCGATGCGCGGGGAGATCATGCGCCGCTTCTCTGCCGATGACTCAATGGGCGGCAAGATGAGCCGGGGAATGTCGCTGTTCTTCAAGCTGAACGGCCTGTCCTGGTGGACTGACGCCAACAAGGCCAGCGCAGGGCTGATGATGGCTCACAACTTGGCACAGAACAAAGGCCGGGCGTGGGGCACGATGGACGCAAGTTTTCGCCGTACGCTGAGTCTGTACGACCTCGATGCTGGCAAGTGGGACCTGTTGCGCAGCATGGACACTCGCATGGCCGACGGCCGGGATTACCTGACGCCCGAGGGTATTGCCGACATTCCCGCCGAGAAGATCGGCGCCTATCTGACCGGCCAAGGCCGCAAGGTTTCTGACTCGGCAATCCGTGAAACCCGTGATGGCCTGGACCGCAGCCTGCGTGCCTATGTGAACGACCGGGTCAGCTATGCAGTACTTGAGCCCGACGCGCGCACCCGCTCAATCATGAATCAAGGCACCAGACCGGGAACGGTGATGGGCGACATGAACCGGTTCCTGACCCAGTTCAAGAGCTTCCCCGCCGCTTATATGCAGAAGACGCTAGGGCGGGAGCTGTACGGCCGTGGCTACGCGCCGACCCCGCTGGGTGAAGGCTACCGTGGCGGCAGGGATCTGGGTGGCGTGATGCTTAAGGGATTGCTAGGTAATGGTAACGGCGAGATCGCAGGAATAGCTCAGCTATTGCTGTGGACTACTGCCTTTGGCTATCTGTCGATGTCCTCCAAGGACCTGGTTAAAGGCCGTGAGCCTCGATCGACTGATGACCCGAAAACATGGATAGCCGCGATGGTGCAGGGCGGTGGCTTCGGCATCTTCGGCGACTTCATGTTCGGTGAGGTCAGTCGCTTCGGCAACAAACCGCTCGAAACGCTTGCTGGTCCCACCCTCGGTACCGCTGCCAGCGCGGTCGACCTCTGGAGCAAGGTTCGATCCGGCGATGACGCTGCAGCCTCAGCAATGCGCCTGGCGCAGAACAACACGCCGTTCCTGAACCTCTTCTACACCCGCATCGCCATGGACCACCTCTTCCTTTATTCGGTACAGGAGGCCATGAACCCCGGGTCGCTACGCCGCACAGAGCAACGCATCCAGAAAGAGAATGGCCAGCAGTTTCTGATTCGACCATCGCAGAGTTATTCCGACCCGCTGGGCATAGCCCGTTAGCCGACCGATTCCCATCGAAGCCCGCCTCGTGCGGGCTTTTTTTCGTCCGAAGAAAAGGAGTCACACCAGTGACCGTACCAACACTTAATAGCATCGCCGAGTTTGTGACCAATGGAGTCACGACCAACTTCCCGTTCTTTTTCAAGTTTCTGGCGAATGAGGATCTGGTTGTCACGTATGTGAATTCACTGGGGGCGGTGACAGTTCTGACTCTCGGAACCCACTACACGGTCAACGGTGCCGGCGATGAAGACGGCGGCAGCATTGTCACCACAACAGCAATGGCTGGACCTGGGCAACTAGTCGTGTCGCGGGAAATGGACGCCTATCAACAAACGTCGCTACGCAACCAGGGCAAGTTCCTTGCTGAAACACATGAGGACGTATTCGACCGGCTGACGATGTTGATCCAGCAGGGGTTTTCAATCTTCAAGCGAGCGCTCGTTCGGCCTTTTGGCAAGCCTTATTACGACGCCGAAAACCGGAACATCTCGAACCTTGCCGATCCTGTCGAAATGCAGGACGCAACAACTAAAAACTGGGTGAGCAACCACTTCGCTGGCTTGATCGACCAGGTTACGGGTCTGATTAACACCGCGACCGGAATTCTCTACGACGCCGGCACGCTGTTCGATCACCTGCGCTTCGGGGTAAATCGCACTGTCGATACCATTGCGGCGCTGAGGCTACTGTCAGGCAGCAGAAATCAAAGGGCATTTGTTCTCGGATATTACGCCAAGGGTGACGGGGGTGGCGGTCACTATTATATGGATGCAGCCGACATCACTTCTGCCGACAATAAGGGATCGATCATCGTTGCGGCCGACGGAGGCCGCTGGAAGCTGGTGCACAGCGGCACGTTTCGTGGCGAACAGTTCGGCATGCGTGGCAGCGGCAACGCAGCGTACGCCACATCCAACACCGACGGCCTCCTGGCAGCAATCAGAGCTCTACGCACGAACCTCAAGGTCGTCGATAAGGGCGACGCCGCACACACGATGGTCAACTGCTACACCAGCGGAAAGATAACGCTCGGTAATGGGGTTTTTTGCATCAATAGTGGGGCGCTCAACTTTACGGAGGATCACGGCCTAATTATTGAGGGTAACGGTTCGCGAGGCGCCAGCGGCTCGAACCAGGGCAACACCGTGCTGCTATACAAAGGGACAAATAGCCCTTATATCCTGCGAGTTGAAGGAAATGGCGCGCGGGGCTTTCAGATGCGCGGCCTTGATCTGTGCTATGACAACGGCGGATTTGTTGGAGGCGTTGTCGATCTGCTAACGACTGTCGGCTATAAATTCGAAGATGTTTTCTTCGGAAGCCTACTTCTTACTGGCGGCGGCACAGTGACTTCAGCCGCTTGGCTCATTAGAGTAAATGAGTATGAAGCTGGCCAATTCAATAAGTGCGTTTTCCACGGCGCTGCCATTGGCGTTTATTTTGATGACATCGCTGGGGGCAGTACTTGGCTTGGCGCTGGATTGCTGTTCGATAACTGCTGGTTCTACGACTTCACAGATGCGCATATGCGCGGAAACGGCGCCAAGGTGGCTCGATCTGTTGCCCTTAAAAACGTTGGGTTCAATCCTATCAACGTCAGCCCTACAAGATGCTTGAACCTGACCAACATGGACGGCTTCACAATGGAGACTTGTTTGCTTGAGTCTTCTTCAGGCGTTGCGCCAAGCGTTGAATGGCTTCGAGTTCTTGGCTCGCAAGGATCGATTCGCGACACCACCATAGGCGATCACATTAAAGCGGGTACGTTGTCGGGGCACTTATGCCTTACAAGCAACAACATTGGGTCGCCGGATGGTTTGACCTTCCTGCAGGGCAGCATTAGCACCGATGCCAACCGCTTCGACAATTGCGCAATCGCGGTAAACCTTGTGAGTTTGGTGGATACGCTTCACATCGATTGTCGGAATGATCGGTTTGGGGTTGGCGTCGGGATTTCTTACCGGTCTGCCGACCCTAGCACCTTAATTTCGGGGAAAATCAGTTACGCCAAATCCCGCGATTTTTCGGTCAACCGTTTCTCAAACGTCAACCCGCAGGTTGAGTTTGTCGGGGAGGGCACTGAGGTGGTGAGCGGCGGTAGGTCTTTGACCAGAGCTGATACGGGTAAAACCTTTTTTCTCAATTCCGGTGCCGTGGTAACTCTGCCAAACCCACCACTCCCAGGCGTGACGTTCAACTTCATCAAGACAGGGAGCGGAACAGCAAGGGTTGATGCCGCGGTGGCAAACCAGCTTTACACCGGAGATGGCGCAGCCAAGACGTCCCTCGTCGCCACAAATACAACCGATTTCGGCGTGAGCTTTTCGGTGCGGTCCTTCAATGCAACGTCGTGGACGTGCTGCGCTCGGAGCGCCGGATGGACATCTACTTGAAATTTATCACCAGTCAAACCGGGACATGGTCGTTCACTTAAAGGCCTCGCAACGTGGGGCGAATTTGCAAGCGCAGACCGCGTAATCGAACCGTCCCAGCAAAGCTGGAAACGCACACCACAAGCGAACGCCGTGTATGCAAGCCGGGTTATCCGGCGTTCACCTTTGATTTGAATTCGATACGCAAAGCCTCTGTCATCCCTGCCGCGAGCGCATCCAGGTAGTCGGCATACCACTGCATCATGTGACGCCGCTGCGACAAGTACTTCGCCTTGTTGTAAAGCCCGCTTATCCCCCCTTCCTTGTGGGCCAGCTGCATTTCGATGTGGTCCTTGGTCCATTCATGTTCCCGTAGGAGCGTGCTCGCCGTGTGCCGAGTGCCGTGCCCTACAAGCTTCCCTTTATAGCCAACACCTGCGAACACCTTGTTGATGGTGTTCTCGCTGATGACTGCCGTCTTCTGTCCGATACCTGGGAACAGGTAGCGTCCACGCCCGGTCAACTCGTGCAACTCTCGCAGGGCGGCTATTGCTTGGTCTGGCAGCGGGATCAGGATGTCTCGATCCATTTTCATCTTCGCCGCCGATACGCTCCAGACGCCTTCGTCCAGATCGATGTCGGTCCATTCTGCCCATCGCACCATGCCCGGGCGGGATGCCGTCCAGATCGTGAGCCAAGCCGCGGTGCGTGCGATCAACCTGCTGGTGGTGGTTTGCATGGCCCGCAGGAAGTCGGGCAGCTCAGGCTCTAGCAGGTGAGGGTATTGCTTTGTCTTCGGTGCTTCGGCGGCGATCGCGAGCAGTTCAGATGCCGGGTTGTATTCCATCATCCCTTTCGCAATGGCCTGGCTGAAAATCTCTTTGAGCCATCCTCGCGTTTTCTTGGCAACGTTGAACGCGCTGCGCGCTTCGATGCTGGCCAGCAGGTAGGCACAGTGCCGTCGAGTGATGTCGTGCACCTGCATATCACCCAGCGCGGGGAGAATGTCCTTTTGCAAGTAGGTGTGGATCTTGTCGAGCGTCGATTCCGCGCGGCCGCCCTTTTCTTTTTTCTCAAGCCAGGCAGCGGCCACTGAGCGGAAGAGGGTTTCAGTAGCGGCTTCCTGCGCTTTCTTCACTGCCTGTTTCTGGTTGGCAGGCTCGACGCCGCGTTCAATCAGCTCGATAGCCTCGGCCGCTTTCTCCCTGGCACGCTTTGCCGATATCTCGGGATAGCCACCAAGGCCAAGCCAGGACCACTTGCCGTCGGCGATGCGCTTGTACCGGAATTCCCAGCGCTTGCGGCCATTGGCGGCCACGACAAAATAGATGCGATCGATACCGTAGGTTTCCCGGTATTCCTTCGCTTCAGGTTCGAGTGAGGATAAGACGGTGTCCGCGAGGGGGCGGCGCTTGATGTCGGAGCGCTTCAATTCTTGTATGGCCCAGTTCGAGATTTTGGCGAACATACATGACGCCATACACGGCAACAAGGAACATGGTGGAAAATGATGGATTAAGCTGAAACAAAAAAGCCGGCGCAGTGGCCGGCTTTACTGTGTATCTGGTCCATGTTGGATCAACATGAAACCTTTGGTTGGTGCCCCGAGGGAGACTCGAACTCCCACTTCTTGCGAAAACGGATTTTGAATCCGCCGCGTCTACCAATTCCGCCATCAGGGCTCAATGGCGGCGAAGTATAGAGATGAGATAACCGTCGGTCAATCAGGTACATGGAGAATTTTTGATATTTCCGCTAGACTTCCCGGCCCTGCTAGACGAACCCCATCATGCGCGTTGCTGACTTTACCTTCGAACTCCCTGATTCGCTGATTGCTCGCCATCCTTTGGCTGAGCGTCGCAACAGTCGCCTGTTGACCCTTGATGGGGTCAGCGGCGCCCTGGCACACCGTCAATTCACTGATTTGCTTGAGCATTTGCGCCCGGGCGATTTGATGGTGTTCAACAATACCCGGGTGATTCCGGCGCGGCTGTTTGGCCAGAAGGCTTCCGGCGGCAAGCTGGAAATCCTGGTGGAGCGGGTGCTCGACAGTCATCGCGTGCTGGCCCATGTGCGGTCGAGCAAGTCGCCGAAGCCGGGTTCCAAGATCCTGATTGATGGCGGTGGCGAAGCCGAAATGCTGGCGCGTCACGATGCGTTGTTTGAGCTGGGGTTCGCCGAAGAGGTGTTGCCGCTGCTCGACCGCGTCGGGCACATGCCGTTGCCTCCTTATATAGACCGCCCGGATGAGGGCGCGGACCGCGAGCGTTATCAGACGGTCTACGCCGAGCGTTTGGGCGCGGTAGCGGCGCCGACGGCGGGGCTGCATTTCGATCAGCCGCTGATGGAGGCGATTGCCGCCAAGGGTGTCGAGACGGCGTTCGTGACCTTGCACGTTGGCGCTGGCACCTTCCAGCCGGTGCGCGTCGAGAAGATCGAAGACCACCACATGCACAGTGAGTGGCTGGAAGTCGGTCAGGACGTGGTCGATGCGGTTGCCGCCTGCCGCGCTCGCGGTGGTCGCGTGGTGGCCGTGGGGACCACCAGCGTGCGTTCTCTGGAAAGTGCCGCGCGCGATGGCGTGCTCAAGCCGTTCAGTGGCGACACCGACATCTTTATCTACCCGGGCCGGCCGTTTCATGTGGTCGATGCCCTGGTCACCAATTTCCATTTGCCCGAATCCACGCTGTTGATGCTGGTTTCGGCGTTCGCCGGTTATCCCGAAGCCATGGCCGCTTACAAAGCCGCCGTGGAGCATGAATACCGCTTTTTCAGCTACGGTGATGCGATGTTTATCACCCGTAACCCCGCGCCTACTGCCCCTAAAGAATCAGGCCCTGAGGAAACAGAATGAGTCGCACCAGTCGTATGTCTTTCGAGCTACTTGCCACCGACGGCAAGGCTCGTCGCGGTCGTTTGACCTTCCCGCGCGGTACCGTCGAGACCCCGGCGTTCATGCCGGTCGGTACTTACGGCACCGTGAAGGGCATGCTGCCGCGGGACATCACCGCGACCGGCGCGGAAATCATTCTGGGCAACACCTTCCACTTGTGGCTGCGTCCTGGCACTGAAGTGATCAAGAAGCACGGCGATCTGCACGATTTCATGCAGTGGAAAGGCCCGATTCTGACTGACTCCGGCGGTTTCCAGGTGTTCAGCCTGGGCGCCATGCGCAAGATCAAGGAGGAGGGCGTGACCTTCGCCTCTCCTGTCGACGGCGCCAAAGTGTTCATGGGCCCGGAAGAGTCGATGCAGGTCCAGCGCGATCTGGGCTCGGACATCGTGATGATCTTTGACGAATGCACCCCGTACCCGGCTGACGAAGACGTCGCGCGGGTATCGATGGAGCTGTCGTTGCGTTGGGCCAAGCGTTCGAAAGAAGCCCATGGCGACAACACGGCGGCACTGTTCGGCATCGTTCAGGGCGGTATGCACCAGGATTTGCGCATGCGCTCCCTGGAAGGTCTCGACAATATCGGCTTCGATGGTCTGGCCATTGGCGGTCTGTCGGTGGGCGAGCCGAAACACGAGATGATCAAGGTGCTCGACTACCTGCCTGGTCAGATGCCGGCTGACAAACCTCGTTACCTTATGGGCGTTGGCAAACCGGAAGATCTGGTTGAGGGTGTGCGCCGCGGTGTGGACATGTTCGATTGCGTGATGCCAACCCGTAATGCCCGCAATGGGCATCTGTTCATTGATACAGGCGTGCTGAAGATCCGTAACGCGTTCCATCGCCATGATGATTCGCCGCTGGATCCGACCTGCGATTGCTACACCTGCCAGAACTTCTCCCGTGCTTATCTGCACCATCTGGACAAGTGCGGCGAAATGCTGGGTAGCATGTTGAATACCATCCACAATTTGCGCCATTACCAGGTGCTTATGGCTGGTTTGCGCGAGGCTATTCAACAGGGTACATTGGCCGCCTTTGTCGATGCCTTCTACGCCAAACGCGGGCTTCCTGTTCCGCCTTTGGACTGAGTTTTCTGACCCCAAGATTCAACATTTGCAACTGGAGTGCTAAATGAGCTTTTTTATCTCTAATGCCATGGCTGACGCTGCTGCACCTGCTGCAGGCCCGATGGGTGGCGGCTTTGAGTGGATTTTCCTGGTCGGTTTCCTGGTTATCTTCTACCTGATGATCTGGCGTCCACAGGCCAAGCGCGCCAAAGAGCAGAAGAACCTGCTGAGCAGCCTGCAGAAAGGCGACGAAGTTGTGACCACCGGTGGTATCGCCGGCAAGATCACTAAAGTGGCAGACGACTTCGTTGTTCTGGAAGTTTCCGACACCATCGAAATGAAGTTCCAGAAAGGCGCCATCGCCGCCACGCTGCCAAAAGGCACGCTGAAAGCGATCTAAGTTTCAACTTCTACTCAATCGACGGGGCGCGCAAGGCGCCCCGCGTCATAAGCGGGCGGCGTGATGCTGAACAAATACCCTCTGTGGAAATACATTCTGATCCTGGCGGTGCTAGCGGTCGGTCTGATTTATTCCGCTCCCAATCTATATCCTGATGACCCGGCCATTCAGGTCAGCGGTGCAAGCACTTCGCTGCAGGTCACTCAGGCTGATCTGGATCGTGTGGGCGCAGCGCTCAAGGAATCCGGGATCAACGTCAAGGCTGCCACCCTGGCAGCAAACGGCAAGGGCGGTTTGATTCGTCTGACCAAGGCTGAAGATCAGCTACCTGCCAAAGACGTCGTGCGCAAGGCATTGGGTGATGACTACGTCGTTGCACTGAACCTGGCACAAACCACCCCACAATGGCTGCGCAGCCTGGCCGCGCACCCGATGAAGCTGGGTCTGGACTTGTCCGGTGGTGTGCACTTCCTGCTGGAAGTGGACATGGACAAAGCGCTCGATGCGCGCCTGAAAGTCTACGAAGGCGATGTGAAAAGCCTGTTGCGTAAAGAGAAACTGCGCTATCGCAGCCTGCCGCAACTCAACGGTGCCATTCAGCTGGGCTTCACTGATGAAGCAGCCCGCGAACAAGCCCGTACGCTGATCCGCAAGAGCTTCAACGATTTCGACATTGTTCCGGCCGACCTCAATGGCCAACCGGTGCTGCGTCTGGCGATGACCCCGGCCAAGCTGGCGGAAATCCGGGAATACTCCATCAAGCAGAACTTGACCACGGTACGTAACCGCGTCAACGAGCTGGGTGTTGCCGAGCCAATCGTTCAGCGTCAGGGCGCCAACCGCATCGTGGTTGAGCTGCCGGGCGTGCAGGACACCGCCGAAGCCAAGCGTATCCTCGGCAAGACGGCCAACCTTGAGTTCCGTCTGGCCGCTGAGCCAGGCGCTTCGAAAGCCACTTCCGAAACCTTCGAGTTCCGTGAAGGCAATCGTCCGTCAGCACAGATCGAGCGTGGCTTGATCATCACTGGCGACCAGGTGACTGACGCCAAGGCTGGCTTCGGCGAGCAGGGCACGCCAGAAGTGAACATCCGTCTGGATGGCCACGGTGGCGAGCTGATGAGTCGTGCGACTCGCAGCAACGTCGGTCGCAGCATGGCAGTGATCTTTATCGAGCAACGTCCGGTTACCACTTACGTCAAGCAAGTGGTCAATGGCGTCGAGAAAGACGTGCCGGTCCAGACGTTCAAGGAAGAGAAAAAGATCATCAGCCTGGCGACGATTCAGTCGCCGCTGGGTGCTCAGTTCCGCATCACTGGCCTGAACGGCCAGGGCGAGTCGTCCGAACTGGCGCTGCTGCTGCGTGCCGGTGGTCTGGCTGCACCGATGTACTTCGCTGAAGAACGTACCATTGGCCCAAGCCTGGGTGCCGACAACATCATCAAAGGTGTCGATGCATCGCTGTGGGGCATGTTGTTTGTCTCGCTGTTCATCATCGCCATCTACCGCTTCTTCGGCATCATCGCCACCGTCGCTCTGTCGGTGAACATGGTGCTGCTGCTGGCCCTGATGTCGCTGCTGGGTGCAACGCTGACCCTGCCGGGTATCGCCGGTATCGTGTTGACCATGGGTATGGCCGTCGACGCCAACGTTCTGATCTTCTCGCGGATACGTGAAGAGATTGCGGCGGGCATGACCGTGCAGCGGGCAATCAACGAAGGCTTCGGCCGGGCATTCACCGCGATTCTCGACGCCAACCTGACCACTCTGTTGGTCGGCGGGATTCTCTTTGCGATGGGCACCGGTCCAGTCAAAGGTTTCGCAGTGACCATGTCCCTCGGGATCTTTACCTCGATGTTCACGGCCATCATGGTGACCCGCGCGATGGTCAACCTGATCTTCGGCGGTCGTGACTTCAAGAAGTTGTGGATTTAAGGGGCTGCCATGTTACGTACAATCAACTTCATGGGCGTTCGCAACTTTGCGTTCGGCGTCACATTGTTCCTTACCGTGCTGGCATTGTTCAGCGTCGCCACCAAGGGCATGAACTGGGGCCTGGACTTCACCGGCGGTACGCTCATCGAGCTGACCTACGAGCGTCCGGCCGACGTCACTAAAGTGCGTGAGCAGCTGGCTACAGCGGGTTATCAAGAGGCGATCGTACAGAGCTTCGGTGCGACTACTGATTTGCTGGTGCGTATGCCAGGTGAGGACCCGCAGCTGGGTCACCAGGTGGCCGAGGCCTTGCAGAAGGTCGGTGGCGACAACCCGGCGGTGGTCAAGCGCGTCGAATTCGTCGGCCCTCAGGTCGGTGAAGAGCTGCGCGACCAAGGCGGCCTCGGCATGCTGATGGCGTTGGGCGGCATCCTGATCTACCTGGCTTTCCGCTTTCAGTGGAAGTTCGCGGTCGGTGCCATCGTTTCGTTGATTCACGACGTGATCGTGACCATCGGTATCCTGTCGTTCTTCCAGATCACCTTCGACCTAACGGTGCTGGCGGCGGTGCTGGCGATCATCGGTTACTCGCTCAACGACACCATCGTGGTATTCGATCGGGTTCGTGAGAACTTCCGTGTTCTGCGCAAGGCGTCCTTGATCGAGAACATCAACATCTCGACTACCCAGACCCTGCTGCGGACCATGGCGACGTCGATCTCCACCTTGCTGGCGATCGCGGCCCTGTTGTTCTTCGGTGGCGACAACCTGTTCGGCTTCTCCATCGCGCTGTTTATCGGTGTGTTGGCGGGTACTTACTCGTCGATCTACATCGCCAACGTCGTGCTGATCTGGCTGAACCTGAGTACCGAGGATCTGATTCCTGCAGTGGCTACCGATAAGGAAGTCGACGACCGCCCATAACGGCTATCGTTTTCCAGCTGTCGGCCGAAAAGGCGCGAGTATTGAACTCGCGCCTTTTTTTATGCTCCAAGGCTGGGAGAAGCGCGGGCTTGTCCCGCATGTGATGGTCAGGAGGTTCATGTGAACAAGTCGTTGCTGGTTGGTGCGGTATTGGGTGCTGTCGGTGTAACTGCCGGGGGTGCTGTGGCCACCTACAAGCTGGTTAATAGCGGCCCTGAATATGCGCAAGTTCTAGCCGTTGAACCGGTCAAGACACAAATCAAAACGCCACGTGAAGTGTGCAAGGACGTTGCAGTAACCCGGCAAGCGCCGGTGAAAGATCAACACCAGATCGCCGGTTCCGTATTGGGTGCCGTGGCGGGTGGTTTGCTCGGTAATCAGATCGGTGGTGGCACCGGCAAGAAGATTGCCACCGTAGCAGGTGCAGTTGGCGGTGGTTACGCGGGCAACAAGGTTCAGGAAGGCATGCAGGAGCGCGACACCTACACCACGACTCAGACGCGGTGTAATACCGTGAATGACATCAGTGACAAGGTCGTAGGTTACGACGTCCGTTATTCACTGGATGGCAAGGAAGGCAAAGTGCGGATGGATCGCGATCCGGGCAACCAGATTCCGGTCGACAAGGAAGGCAAGCTGATCCTGGGGCAGAACGAGCCGGCTCAGTAAATAGCTGAAATTCAGATTCAAAAGAAGCACCCTGCGGGGTAATGCCGATCAGTTAAGCCTTCTCGCTTGACCTTTGGCCGCAAGAAATCAAAATCCGATGCCTGTACTGGCATCGGATTTTTTTATGCGTCTCGCTCGGGCACTGGAACTGACCCACA
>NZ_JBBWCB010000424.1:0-228 GCF_039888995.1 Pseudomonas rossensis
CGATGCTGATAAGGGTGTCGAGCTGAAACACGGTATACACCTCGCGAGATGCCCCGTCGTCTCCTGTGAACGTGACTCCAAAGCGCTGCTGGTTCGAGGTGCCGTTATTCGGCAGGGGCCCATACATGTGAGGTTGAACCTGATTAATGGCCCAGCGGATGAGGTCGTTGCGATTGGCGCACCCCACGGTGCCATCGTCGACGAGTTCAACCCTGTGTTCGTTGGAGG
>NZ_JBBWCB010000425.1:0-227 GCF_039888995.1 Pseudomonas rossensis
GGATCACGCTCCAGCGAATGGGTATGCGATAGTTTGGTGTTTTGTGAGTATCTCGAACTTTCGGTTCGTTTCGTCTTCACACACCGCAATCTGGCCTCTTTCGAGTTCGCAAATTGCTTGGGTGTTATATGGTCAAGCCTCACGGGCAATTAGTATTGGTTAGCTCAACGCCTCACAGCGCTTACACACCCAACCTATCAACGTCGTAGTCTTCGACGGCCCTTCAG
>NZ_JBBWCB010000426.1:0-227 GCF_039888995.1 Pseudomonas rossensis
AATAACGGCACCTCGAACCAGCAGCGCTTTGGAGCCACGTTCACAGGACACGACGGGGCATCTCGCGAGGTGTATGCCGTGTTTCAGCTCGACACCCTTATCAGCACGGGCTACAGGGGCCCTGAGACGCGAGGTGAACTGATCTCTGCCGCGTCAACGAATCCCGCTCGCCTGGCATCCCCGCCCAGGAGACCACACTATGACCCGACGCAAGCGCAGAGGGACGA
>NZ_JBBWCB010000427.1:0-227 GCF_039888995.1 Pseudomonas rossensis
CATAAATCGATGATGCAGTTCCATCCAGGAGCACGGGTAAGCTTCGACTCACCCAGTGGTGAGCGCCTGTCCGGTACCGTCATGAAGTTCAACCGCAAGACCGTCACAGTGGTAACCGACACCAGCCAACGCTGGAATATTTCGCCGCACTTGCTTTCACCGATCAAAAACGTACAAGCGGGCACGGTGGTGGATATCAAGCCACAAAAAATGAAGTAGCTACGCCG
>NZ_JBBWCB010000428.1:0-225 GCF_039888995.1 Pseudomonas rossensis
GCGCCAATCGCAACGACCTCATCCGCTGGGCCATTAATCAGGTTCAACCTCACATGTATGTGCCCCTGCCGAATAACGGCACCTCGAACCAGCAGCGCTTTGGAGCCACGTTCACAGGAGACGACGGGGCATCTCGCGAGGTGTATACCGTGTTTCAGCTCGACACCCTTATCAGCATCGGCTACAGGGGCCCTGAGACGCGAGGTGAACTGATCTCTGCCGCGT
>NZ_JBBWCB010000429.1:0-224 GCF_039888995.1 Pseudomonas rossensis
AAAAGAGCCAAACAACACCACTCTTTCAACTCCTTCTGGGCTTCGATGACCTGAAGCAACTCGCTGCCGAAAACTGCGTAACTCATTGTTTACCAAGGAGTTTTCCGTTTCGACTGCGCAGGAAGTGGGGCGAATTATAGACTTCCAGAATCTGCCGTCAACCCTTAATTGCGCTTTTCTATCAAACACTTGCAGTACGCCGGAAAACAGCCCGTTTCCTTTCT
>NZ_JBBWCB010000430.1:0-224 GCF_039888995.1 Pseudomonas rossensis
GGGGCGTCTTCGCTGGTGGTCACGGTTTCGCTGATGTCGGTGAAGCTGTCATCGACCGGGGTCACGCTGATGTTCAAGGTCGAGGTGACGTCAGAACCGGAGCCGTCAGTGACGGTATAGCTGACCGTTGGCACGCTACCGTTGTAGTTGGCCGCCGGGGTAAAGGTGTAGGCACCATTGGCGGCAAGCACCAGGGTGCCGACGTTGGCGATGGTCGCGGTGCT
>NZ_JBBWCB010000431.1:0-217 GCF_039888995.1 Pseudomonas rossensis
CTTCCGATCTCTCGTTAGCGGGAGGCGAATTCTACAGCGTTACTCGCTGCTGTCAACACCTCTTTTACACCGCTTTCGACCGAGAAGATCGAATCGTTAAAAGAGCCAAACAACACCACTCTTTCAACTCCTTCTGGGCTTCGATGACCTGAAGCAACTCGCTGCCGAAAACTGCGTAACTCATTGTTTACCAAGGAGTTTTCCGTTTCGACTGCGC
>NZ_JBBWCB010000432.1:0-215 GCF_039888995.1 Pseudomonas rossensis
CGAATCCCGCTCGCCTGGCATCCCCGCCCAGGAGACCACACTATGACCCGACGCAAGCGCAGAGGGACGACCGTGCCGGACAGTCATCCAGCCTCACCGCCGCAAGGCCTGGTCCTCAGTACGAAACCCATAACCAGGGAGAGAGGGATGATCAAGGCTTCAGTTTTGAGCAGATGACGGCTGCCGCCTCCGCGTCCCGCCGTCAGGGCCATGAG
>NZ_JBBWCB010000433.1:0-215 GCF_039888995.1 Pseudomonas rossensis
CAGCTGCTATGTATGGACTCGCCCCCACTGTCTACCCGCTTTTGAAAAACCGCCGCCCCGTTGCATCTATGTATCAGGCCTATTCGAGGAAGCCGACTTCGGCTTCTGGCCAAAATTGGAAGAGCTCGTGGTATGCCGATTACAGTCAGGCCTCGAAGGCCAGTAGCAGCTAAGGCATCAATCCACGCCGGTCTTACCTGGGGTCAATTTTTTTT
>NZ_JBBWCB010000045.1:0-43237 GCF_039888995.1 Pseudomonas rossensis
TGACTGTACCTATCGCAATCATCGGCACCGGCATCGCCGGGCTCTCCGCCGCCCATGCCCTGACAGAGGTCGGGCATGTCGTTCAACTTTTCGATAAAAGCCGCGGCAGTGGCGGACGCATGTCGAGCAAGCGCAGCGATGCGGGTGCTCTGGACATGGGCGCGCAATATTTCACCGCCCGCGATCGCCGCTTCGTCACTGAAGTCCAGCGCTGGCAAGGCAACGGCTGGGTCGCTGAATGGATGCCGCAGCTCTACACCTACCATGGCGGCCAGCTCAGTCTGTCGCCGGACGAACAGACGCGCTGGGTCGGCACGCCGCGCATGAGCGCCATCACCCGCGGCCTGCTCGGCGACCTGGAAGTGCATTTCGCCTGCCGCATTACCGAGGTCTATCGCGGCGAGGAGCACTGGCATCTGCAGGACGCCGAAGGCTTCACCCACGGCCCGTTCAGTCATGTGATTATCGCCACGCCGGCGCCTCAGGCGACTGCACTGCTGGCCTCCGCGCCGAAACTCGCCGGTGCCGCCGCCGGGGTGAAAATGGACCCGACCTGGGCTGTCGCGCTGGCGTTCGAGACACCGCTGGATACGCCCATGGAAGGCTGCTTCGTACAGGACAGCCCGCTCGACTGGCTGGCTCGCAACCGCAGCAAACCCGGGCGAGACAACACACTCGACACTTGGGTTTTGCACGCCACCAGCGCCTGGAGCCGGCAACATATAGACCTGTCCAAGGAAGCGGTGATCGAGCAATTGCACGGCGCATTTGCCGAGCTGCTGCACGACGCCATGCCCGCCCCGACCTTCAGCCTCGCCCACCGCTGGCTCTACGCCCGCCCCGCCGGGAGCCATGAATGGGGTGTACTGGCCGATGCCGACCTGGGCCTTTATGTGTGCGGCGACTGGTGCCTGTCCGGCCGTGTCGAAGGCGCCTGGCTCAGCGGCCAGGAAGCCGCTCGCCGCTTGCATGCACACCTGCAGTGAACCGCATTAATCCGATCAAGTTGCTGCTGTCGAAATGGACAGCAGCCCATCCGCAAAACCGCGAAAAACATTTTCTGATCACCGAACTGTTCCGCGACGAGCAAGGCACGGTGCTGGAAGTTGATGGCTGGGCTGGTGGCAGGAGCTGCCGAAGACTGCGATCGTTTGATCTTCGGCGCGACGACCAAAAAGATCGCAGCCTTCGGCAGCTCCTACAGGGGTCACCTTCGCCCCAAATAAAACCTATACAAAATATTTGACTTGTACACCTTTGAATCTATGATGAAGTCATGTTGTACAGAATCAACACTCTGTACAGGTTTAGATTCGAGGTGCTCCGATGCCCCACGCCAGCGTGAAACCGAAAATCGCTATCAGCTCCTGCTTGATGGGCGCCGAGGTGCGCTTCAACGGCGGGCACAAGGAGTCGCGGCTGTGCAGCCGCACCCTCACTGACTACTTCGATTTTGTCCCGGTGTGCCCGGAAGTCGCCATCGGCCTGGGCATTCCTCGCGAACCCATCCGTTTGGTGGGTAACCCCGAACACCCCGAAGCCATCGGCACGGTCGACCCCGCGATCAATGTCACCCGGCCACTCGCTGAGTACGGTCAGAAAATGGCGGCCGAGCTGGGCGATATTTGCGGCTACATATTCATGCAGAAATCCCCGTCGTGCGGCCTGGACCGGGTCAAGGTCTACCACGCCAACGGAGCGCCGGTGGACGGCGGCGGTCGCGGCATCTACGCCCAGGCCTTTTGCGCCCTGCATCCGGATTTACCGGTGGAAGAGGATGGCCGACTCAACGACCCGGTACTGCGGGAAAACTTCCTTACCCGCGTGTTTGCCTACAGTGCCTGGCAGCAGTTACTGCAAGAAGGCCTGACTCGCCACAGCCTCACGAATTTTCACTCGCGCTACAAATACCTGCTGATGGCCCACAACCCGGTGCAATACAAAACCTTGGGCAACCTGCTGGGCAACATGGGCCAGACCGACCCGAACGAACTCGGCCCCCGCTATTTCAGCGAGCTAATGGCGGCCTTGAAAAAATGCGCCACCCGCCGCACCCACACCAACGTCTTGCAACACATAAGTGGCTATCTCAAACAGACGATCAGCCCTGAAGACAAACAGGAAGTGCAGCACGTCATCGGCCAGTATCGCCACGGTATCGTGCCGCTGGTGGTGCCGCTGACGCTGCTCAAACACTACTTTCGTCAACATCCGGATCCGTACATTGCACAACA
This sequence comes from Pseudomonas rossensis, assembly GCF_039888995.1. Taxonomy (NCBI): domain Bacteria; kingdom Pseudomonadati; phylum Pseudomonadota; class Gammaproteobacteria; order Pseudomonadales; family Pseudomonadaceae; genus Pseudomonas; species Pseudomonas rossensis. The sequence continues at coordinate 2,235 of NZ_JBBWCB010000045.1, forward strand.
GGTTTACCTGCAACCGCATCCGGAAAATCTCAGCCTGCGAAACGCGATCTAATGACAATCTAATGAAAAGCCCACTCGACACCAGCGCCAGCGAAGACCTCGGCGCCGACTTCAAGAAAGCCCTCGACGAAGGCTGGCTGCCGATCCGTGAGGTCGCGCGGCAGACCGGCGTCAACGCTGTCACCCTGCGGGCCTGGGAACGACGTTATGGCCTGATCGTGCCGCAACGCACGCCCAAGGGTCATCGGCTGTTCTCTGCCGAACACGTTCAACGCATCCTGACGATCCTCACCTGGCTCAATCGCGGCGTGGCCGTCAGCCAGGTCAAGCAACTGCTCGACACCCCGCAAGCGTTTACCGAATCGGTCGAAAACGATTGGCAAGTGCTGCGCCATACGCTGCTGCAAGCGGTCACTCAACTGAGCGAACGCCCCCTCGATGACACCGTCAATCAGGCGATGGCGCTGTATCCGCCGCGAACCTTGTGCGAACAACTGCTGATGCCTTTGCTGGCAGAACTGGAAAAACGCTGGCAGGGCCAGTTCGGCGCACAGATGGAGCGGGTGTTTTTCCATTCCTGGTTGCGCAGCAAATTCGGCGCACGCATCTACCATAACAACCGTCAGTTGCGCACCACGCCGCTGCTGTTGATCAATCACTCGGACCTGCCGCTGGAACCTCACCTGTGGCTCACCGCGTGGCTGATCAGCAGCGTCGATTGCCCGGTGGAGGTATTCGACTGGCCACTGCCCGCCGGTGAACTCGCGCTGGCGGTCGATCACCTGAAAGCCCGCGGCGTACTGCTGTATTCCAGCAAAGCCATGAACCTTTCGCAGCTGCCGAAACTTTTGAATGGCGTCATATGCCCAAAAATGATTGTCGGACCGACGGTGTGCATCCACCACGCCGAGTTGTCCGTAATAACTTGCGAGATCGCTGATCTGTTCCTGGCCGAAGATTCGTTGTCGGCTCATCAGGACCTGGTTCAGCGTGGGCTTATTTAATGAAGCGTGCGGACACCACCATGCAAATGATCTGGCTGCGCAGCGACTTGCGCCTACACGACAACACCGCCCTCTCGGCCGCCGCAGCCCGCGGCCCGACTGTCGCGGTGTTTCTGGTGAGTCCGCAGCAATGGCTGGAGCACGATGACGCGCCGTGCAAAGTGGATTTCTGGTTGCGTAACCTGAGTGAGTTGAGTCGCGCGTTGGGCGAGCTGAATATCCCCCTGCTGATCCGCAAAGCAGCACGCTGGGATGACGCGCCGACCGTGCTGCTTGATCTTTGTCAGCAGTTGAATATCGACGCGGTGCACGTCAACGAGGAGTACGGCATTCATGAAACCCGTCGCGATGCAGCAGTGGCCCAAGCGCTAAAGGCCAAGGGCATAACGTTTCACAGCTACCTCGACCAGTTGTTGTTCAAGCCCGGCACGGTGCTGACCAAGACCGGCACTTGCTTCCAGGTCTTCAGTCAGTTCCGCAAGGTTTGCTACGACCGGTTGCGTGGCTCACTACCGCCGCTGATCGTGGCACCCGGCGTCCAGGCTTCGCTGACGACCAACAGCGACAAGATTCCAAACCATATCGACGGGTTCGAAACTCCCGAAGAAACCTTGCGCGCTCTCTGGCCGGCCGGTGAAACCGAAGCCCGTCGCCGGCTCCACACCTTCGCCGACGCCCACATCGACTACTACAAAAGCGAACGGGATTTCCCGGCGAAACCCGGCACCAGTCAGCTTTCGGCCTATATCGCCGCCGGCGTCATTTCCCCCCGCCAGTGTTTGCACGCCGCCCTGCAAAGCAATCAGGGCGAGTTCGAAAGCGGCAAGGTCGGCGCCGTCACCTGGATCAACGAACTGCTGTGGCGCGAGTTCTACAAACACATTCTGGTGGGCTACCCTCGGGTCTCCCGTCACCGCGCCTTCCGCCCGGAAACCGAAGCCCTCGCCTGGCGCGATGCCCCCGAAGATCTCCTGGCCTGGCAAGAGGCCCGTACCGGCCTGCCGATTATCGACGCGGCCATGCGCCAATTGCTCGCAACCGGCTGGATGCACAACCGCTTGCGCATGGTGGTGGCGATGTTCCTGACCAAGAACCTGCTGATCGACTGGCGTGAAGGCGAGCGCTTTTTCATGCGGCATCTGATCGACGGCGACCTGGCCGCGAACAACGGCGGCTGGCAGTGGAGCTCGTCCACGGGTACCGATTCAGCGCCTTACTTCCGGATTTTCAACCCGCTGAGCCAGTCGGAAAAATTTGATGCAGAAGGCGTGTTCATCAAGCGCTGGCTGCCGGAGCTGGCCGGGCTCAACAAAAAAGAAGTGCACAACCCGGCGGACGTGGGCGGGTTGTTCGGTGTGGCGGATTATCCATCGCCGATCGTCAACCTGAGCACTTCCCGCGTGCGCGCCTTGGCCGCGTTCAAGAACCTGCCCTCGCGACAGAACGCGGGTGGTGCCTATGAGTGATTTCCTGCGGCGCTTTGCCCGGCAGTTTGCAGACCTGAACAAAGACAACCTTCAGCGCCTGAATGAGCTGTACACCGCCGACATTCACTTCACCGATCCGCTGCACGAAGTGCAGGGGCTTGGGCAACTGCGCGGCTACTTCGCCGGGCTCTACGCCAACGTCAGCGAACTGCGTTTCGATTTTCACGGCTTCGACCAGATCGGCGAAGGCGAAGGTTATCTGCGCTGGGTCATGAGCTACCGCCATCCACACCTGGCCGGTGGCCGGTTGATTCAGGTCGACGGCTGCTCGCACCTGCTCTGGCGCGACAAGGTTTATCGCCACCGGGATTACTTCGATGCCGGGGCACTGCTTTATGAACATTTACCCGTATTGGGTCGGGCGATTGCCTGGCTGAAAAGGAGAATGGGATGAGTTTTACACCTCCACGACGATATTGGCTGACCGGTGCCAGCAGCGGCATTGGTGCCGCGCTGGCCGAAGAAATACTGAAAACCGGCGCCCACCTGGCCGTCAGTTCACGTTCGGTGGCGCCACTGAAAGCCTTGTCGCAGCGTTATCCCGGGCAAGTGATGGTGGTGGCCGGTGACCTGACCAACAGCCAGACCGTGCGTGAAATCGGCGAGCAGATTGCTGCAGACTGGGGCTCGCTGGATACGGTGATCCTCAATGCCGGGACTTGCGAGTATGTCGACGTTCAGCAGTTCGATTCGTCGCTCGTCGAGCACGTCGTGCGCACCAATCTACTGGCCAGCAGTTATTGCATTGAAGCCGCCCTGCCCCTGTTGCGGGCCGGCACCGCGCCGCATCTGGTGGGCGTCGCCAGCTCGGTGACCTACCTGCCGCTACCGCGGGCCGAAGCCTATGGTGCGTCGAAGGCCGGGCTGCGATATCTGTTCGAATCGTTGCGCATTGACCTGGCGCCGGAAGGCATCGAAGTCACCGTGGTCAGCCCTGGGTTTGTCGACACGCCGCTGACGGCGAAAAACGACTTCCCGATGCCACTCAGCTGGCCAGTTGGCAAAGCTGCGCGGCACATCTTTGCCAAACTCAAGAATCGTCCACTGGAGATCGCTTTCCCGGCGCTGTTCATGGCAGCCCTCTGGCCACTGTCGAAAATGCCCAACCGCGTGAAGCTCGCCATCGGCAAGCGCATGGTGCGCAGCAATCCGCCGATCAAGGATGTGCCGTGAACATTGCCATCATCGGCAGCGGCATCTCGGGGCTGACCAGCGCTTACCTGCTCAATCGCAGCCACGAGATCACTCTGTTCGAGGCCAGCGACTGGGTCGGCGGTCATACCCACACCGTGGATGTGACCGTGGAGGGCCAGCGCTATGCCGTGGACACCGGCTTCATTGTGTTCAACGACTGGACCTACCCCAACTTCATTCGTCTGTTGGGTGAGCTCGGCGTGAGTTTCAAGCCCACGGAGATGAGCTTCTCTGTCACCGACCCGGACACCGGTCTTGAATACAACGGCAACAACCTCAACAGCCTCTTTGCCCAGCGCCGCAATTTTTTGTCGCCGGGCTTCTGGGGCATGCTGCGGGACATTTTGCGCTTCAATAAAGAAGCACAGCGCGACCTGGCCGAAGGGCGAATCGCCGCCGACACCACGCTGGATCAATACCTGAAGGCCGGCGGCTACGGCGAGCGTTTCATCCTGCATTACATAGTGCCCATGGGCGCGGCAATCTGGTCGATGTCCATGGCCGACATGCTGGGTTTCCCGTTGCAATTCTTCGTCAGGTTCTTCAAGAATCACGGTCTGCTGTCCGTCAGCAATCGCCCGCAATGGTGTGTGATCGAGGGTGGTTCAAGCGCTTACGTTGCACCGTTGACCGCCTCGTTTCGCGAGAAGATTCGTCTCAACTGCCCGGTTACTCGGGTCGAGCGCGATGCGGATGGCGTGGTGATCCACAGCGCCGCCGGCAGCGAGCGCTTCGACAAAGTCGTGTTCGCTTGCCACAGCGATCAGGCCCTGAACCTGTTGGCCGAATCTAGCGACGCCGAACAATCGATCCTCGGCGCCCTGCCCTACGCCGACAACGAAGTGGTGCTGCACACCGACACGCGGCTGTTGCCCGAGCGAAAACTCGCCTGGGCCAGCTGGAATTATCGCCTCGGGGGCGCCGGCCACACGCTGGCTGCGGTCACCTATGACATGAACATCCTGCAAGGCATTCAGAGCGATACCACCTTCTGCGTCAGCCTCAACCAGAGCGCCGGTATCAGCCCGTTCAAGGTGCTCGCCAAATACACCTATGCCCATCCGCAATACAGCCTGGCAGCGGTTGTCGCGCAGGAACGCTGGGAAGAATTGAATGGCGCACAACACTCCTATTATTGCGGCGCCTATTGGGCCAACGGTTTCCACGAAGACGGCGTGGTCAGCGCCCTGCGTGTTGCCCGGTCGTTCGGGGAATCCCTGTGAACAGCGCCCTCTACAGCGGCTGGATCGCCCATCGACGATTTGCCCCAAGGCCTCACGAATTCAGTTACCGGATCGGCCTGCTGTACCTGGACCTCGACGAACAGGACGCGGTGCTCGGGTTATCGCCACTGTCGGGCAACAGCCGATTTTCGCCCTTTTCGTTTCGCGAAAGTGATTACCTCAAGGCCTTCACCGGAAGCGGCATGCGCCTGATCGACGCGGTGCGCCAACAGGTCGGCGAGGCTATCGGGCACGTGCCACAAGGCTCGATCTGCCTGCTGACCCAGCCCCGCAGTTGGGGCCTGTCGTTCAACCCGGTGAGTTTTTTCTATTGCCATGAAGCCGACGGACAACTGGCGGCGATTCTCGCCGAAGTCACCAACACCCCATGGCGCGAGCGATATCACTACGTGTTACCCGCCAAAGCCGCGCAAGACCTGCGCGACTTTCATCAACATTTCGCCGTGGCCAAGGCCTTTCACGTGTCGCCGTTTTTACCGCGCGATCTCGAGTACCGGATGAGCTTCAGCCCCGCCGCAAAAAAACTCGGCGTGCACATGGCCGACTGGCAAGGCGAACTGAAACTGTTCGACGCCACGCTCAACCTGAAACGCGAAGCCCTCGATCGCGCCAGCCTGCACGGTTACCTGCGGCGCTTTCCGTGGATGACCGCGAAAACCTGTCTGGCGATTTATTGGCAAGCTCTGCGCCTGCTGCTCAAACGCACACCGATATTTGCTCATCAGGCTGCCGATGGCAGCTTTCAAACCGCCACCGTTCCGCCCAAGGATCGCCGTCATGAAATCCTCTAGTGTCTCGGTCAAGGCCAACCTGTTCAGCACCAACGGCCTCACCGGATCGCTCCTGCGCCGGGGCGTATTGCGGCAACTGGCGCAGCTCAAACACGGGCAGTTGGTGGTCGTCGAAGACGGCGAACGGCATGTATTTGGAACTGCGGGCAGTCATTTGCTGGGGGAGATTCATATCCTCGACGCGGCGGCGTGGGGCCTGGTGGCGAGCAACGGATCGATCGGCGCGGGTGAGGCTTTTATCCATGGTTATTGGAGTTCGCCGGACCTGACGGCGGTGGTCCGGGTGTTCGTCAGCAACCTTGAAGTGCTGGATGCAATGGAGGGCGGTCTGGCGAAACTCGGCCGGCCTTTCGTACAGGGGCTGCATTGGCTCAATCGCAATACGCGCAAGGGCTCACAGAAAAACATCGCCGCCCACTACGACCTGGGCAACGACCTGTTCGAACAGTTCCTCGACCCGACCATGATGTATTCGGCGGCGCAGTTCCTTACGCCAGAGGACAGTCTCGAACAGGCGCAGATGAACAAACTGGAGCGGATCTGCCAGAAACTCGCCCTTAAACCGAGCGATCACCTGCTGGAAATCGGTACGGGCTGGGGCAGCATGGCGCTTTACGCGGCGCAGAATTACGGCTGCAAGGTCACCACCACCACGCTCTCCAAGGAGCAGTACGCCTTTACCGCACAGCGAATCGAAGCCCTAGGCCTGCAAGACCAGGTCACACTGCTGCTCAAGGATTACCGCGACCTCACCGGCCAGTACGACAAACTGGTGTCGATCGAGATGATCGAAGCCGTGGGCCATCGCTTCCTGCCCACTTACTTCAAACAATGCGCACACCTGCTCAAAAGCAACGGTTTGATGCTGTTGCAGGCGATCACCATCCGCGAGCAGCGCTACGAACAGGCCAAGCGCAGTGTCGATTTCATTCAGCGCTACATATTCCCTGGCGGCGCCCTGCCCTGTGTGCAGAAGATGCTCGAGATCGTCAGCCGCGACACCGACATGAACCTGCTGCACATGGAAGATTTCGGCCTGCACTACGCGCGAACCTTGCGCCTCTGGCATGAAAATTTTCGTCGAGCCCAAGGCCGCTTGAGTGAATTGGGCTACGACGATCACTTCCTGCGCTTGTGGGAGTTTTACCTGTGTTACTGCGAAGGCGGGTTCCTGGAGCGCACCATCGGTACTGCGCAGTTGCTGCTGGCCAAACCCGCAGCCATCACCGCGCCGCTGCTGGGACGTTTCGATGCTTGAAAAGCTGGCCAATGCCGCGTTGTTCCAGCTCGGCTGGTTTGTTTGCGTGGTGGGCGGCAACAGCTTGTGGTTACTGGTGGCGGTAGGGGCGCTGGTGATTCATCTGCTGTGGATAAGCAGCTGGGAGCAAGAAGGTCGGCTGATCCTCAGCGTGGTACTCATCGGCACGGCGGTGGACAGTGCATTGCGCTGGCTGGGAGTGTTCGAGTTCATGGATCTCCCGCCATTGATTCCGCTGTGGCTGATGCTGCTTTGGGCGTTGCTGGCAACTACCCTGCGCCACTGCCTGCTGTGGAGCGCCGAACCCTGGTGGCGGGCGAGTCTGCTGGGAGCGGTGGGTGGACCGCTGTCGTACTACGCCGGTGGACAACTGGCGGGGGTGCAATTTCCCTACGGACACCTGCCGACACTGATCGGCATCGGCCTGCTCTGGGCACTGCTGTTTCCGCTGCTGCATTTCATGGCTCAGCGGCGAGCTGAGGATAACCGCAGCTGAGCGTCCGTCAGGCCTTTCACACAGTACCGGCTCACTGCCTTACACTGGGCGCCATGAAAACCATTCCCCATACGCAAATCGCCGAGCCTGCGGTCACCTGCTCGACCTGCGCAGCATGCTGCTGTCAGCTCGAAGTCATGCTGATCACGGACACGGGCGTGCCCGAACGTTTTATCGATACCGATGACTGGGGCGGGGAGGTCATGCTGCGTCTGGATGACGGCTGGTGCGCCGCGCTGGATCGCAACACGATGATGTGCACCATCTATGAAAAACGCCCGTTGATCTGCCGGGAGTTCGAGATGGGCGCACCAGAATGCATCGACGAACGCCAAGGGATTACCACGGCGTATCGCTGAATCTGAATGAGGATCTAATGTGGGAGCGAGCCTGCTCCCACATTTAAAGCGCCAAGGCTTACAACGGCATCGTGTAATGCAGCGCGTAGCTTTCTACACCATCGTTCGGGCTGCTCAGCCCGGCATTTGAATAGTGCGTCGCACGAATCCCGACTTCATGTCCGCCCGTAAAGCGCAGCCCAAAACCGAACCGGTCTTCAAACTGAAAGGCATTGCCGAGGTTGTTGTTTTCGACTTCGGTATTGGCGAACAACGCTATGCCAACCCCCAACTCCAGGTAGGGTTTGACGGTCTGCCCGGCAAACTCGTAAACCAACACCGGGGAGAACGACAGGCTGTGGTTGCTGGAGGTCTTGTCGCCTTCCCAATAGGTGTAGGCACCGCTCCAGTAACCAGTCAAACGACCGATATCACTCTGCAACCAGCTCTTGTCCCAATCGAATTGCATGCCCAGTCGGTAGGTCATGGTCGACTCGCTAGTCTGACCGACCGCGAACTCCACGCCTGCCGCCTGTGCGGTAAAACTGTGCCCCATCAGTGCGGCCGCAATCGCGGCCAAGCAGAATAGTCGCTTCATTAGAAACATCCTTTTCCGAACGATTTCGTATGGTTTTTTTGTTGCTTGACGCTATAGAAGTCGACGCTTAATCAGAAGTTCACCCCAATTACTCGCTTGCCCCAGGATTTAACTTACCCTTTGAAGCTTTGCACAACGCCAGCGGTATTCCACAGTATCGGCAAGATATTTCTGAAATGCTCCGGATCGGCACTCGTCCAGAACTGTGCGGCACGAGCAGGTCCTTCGGCGAGCAATTCACGCTCGGCCAACAGGCGCTGAAGTTGCCGCGCTACAGCGGCGCCGGTGTCGATCAAGCTGATGTCATCGGGGATCATCTGCTTAAGCAACGGCTTTAGGAAGGGGTAATGCGTGCAGCCAAGAATTATCGTGTCGCACCCGGCGCCGAGCAGCGGTTCGACATATCTGGCAAGCAACTGGCGCAGGGCCGGACTGTGCAGATCACCGTTTTCAATCAGCTCCACCAGGCCGGGGCACGGCTGAGTGATGACTCGCACATCGGTGGCGAATCGGTCGAGTAACGCGGCGAACTTGGCACTCTGCAAGGTGCCGGTGGTGGCGAGCACACCGACCACACCGCTGCGGGTGGCGGCAGCGGCCGGTTTGACCGCCGGCTCCATGCCGACGATGGGCCACTCGGGATAATCGCGCCGCAAGTCTGCAACGCCAGCGACAGTCGCTGTGTTGCAGGCCAGCACCAAGGCCTTGGCGCCCTGCTGCTGAAAAAAACCGGCCATCACGCTGCAGCGATGACGGATGAATTCCGGGGTTTTCTCGCCGTAGGGAATATTGCCGCAATCGGCGACGTACAACAGTGACTCGTTGGGCAGCAAACGCTGGATCTCGGCCAGCACCGAAAGCCCACCGACGCCGGAGTCGAACACGCCAATCGGCGCTTCACGCATGCTTCGAACCACAGACGCTGCAGCCCGGATCACGCTTGACCCGCAATTCGCGAAAGCGCGAGCCCAAGGCATCGATCAACAACAGACGCCCCACCAGCGGCTCGCCGAAACCCACCAGCAATTTCATGGCTTCCAGCGCCTGGAGGCTGCCAACCAGGCCAACCAATGGCCCTACGACGCCGGCTTCGCTACAGGTCAGTTCGGCTTCGCTGCCGTGACCATATAAACAGTGGTAGCACGGGCTTTCCGGACGGCGCGGGTCAAACACTGACAACTGACCTTCGAGCCGAATCGCTGCGCCGCTGACCAGAGGTTTGCCGGCGGCGACACACGCTGCGTTGACCGCTTCGCGGGTGGAGAAATTGTCGGAGCAGTCCAGCACCAGATCCACCGCAGCCACGGCGGCAGCCAGGGAATCTTCGTCCAGCGCGGTGCGATGGGCGATCAACTGAATCTCGGGATTGATTGCAGTCAGTCGGCGGATCGCCGAGTCGACTTTGCTCAGGCCGACGCTGTCGGTGTCGTGGACGATCTGGCGTTGCAGGTTGGTCAAGTCGACGGTGTCGAAATCCGCCAAATGCAACTCGCCGACGCCGGCGGCTGCCAGATACAGCGCAACCGGCGAGCCGAGGCCGCCGAGACCGACGATCAATACGCGGCTTTCTTTCAGTCGCAACTGGCCGTCGATGTCGACGTGCTGCAACAAAATCTGCCGACTGTAGCGCAACAATTCCTGATCATTCAGCACGGCAGGCGCCCCAGGCTGATACGTTCGTGACCGCCCAGATCGGTGCGGCTGTGGACTTCTTCAAAGCCGCGGGTCAGTAGCAAATCGCGTACTGCCTTGGCTTGATCGTAACCGTGTTCGAGCATCAACCAACCGCCCGCTTCAAGGTAATCCGGCGCCTGAGCGACGATCAGACGCAGATCGTCGAGCCCATCGACGCCGGCCACCAAGGCACTGGCCGGTTCGAAGCGAACATCACCTTCCACCAGATGCGGGTCGGCGGAAGCGATGTAAGGCGGGTTGCTGATGATCAGCTGAAAACGTTGACCTTCCAGCGCACTGAACCAATGACTGCTCAGCACGGTGGCGTTGTTCAGGTGAAGTCGCTGGCGATTGCGCTCGGCCAGGGCCACGGCTTCGAGCACGCGATCCACGGCGGTAACCTTCCAGGCCGGACGCTCGCTGGCCAAGGCCAACGCAATGGCGCCGCTGCCGGTGCCGAGATCGAGGACCTTGGCAGGTGTGGCAGGCAGGAGTTCAAGCGCCGCTTCCACCAACAGCTCGGTGTCCGGGCGCGGGATCAGCGTGTGAGGCGCAACTTCCAGATCAAGCTTCCAGAAACCTTGCTGACCGAGGATGTAAGCCACTGGCTCACCGCCACGGCGGCGCTGCAAATACTCGGCAAATTTAAGCGCCGCTTCGCTCGGAACGATGCGCTCGGGCCAGGTGTGCAGAAAACTGCGGGACTTGCCCAACGCCGCGGCCAGCAACAATTCGGCATCCAGGCGCGCGGTGGGCGAATCGGGCAGGTCGGCGGCGCGTAACAAACTGGCAATGATCGTCATTTACTCACCTATCGCTGCCAATTGATCGGCCTGGTATTCGGCCAGCAACGGCTCGATCACCGCATCGACACCGCCCGCGAGGATTTCGTCGAGGGAATACAGCGTCAGGTTGACCCGGTGGTCGGTGACCCGCCCTTGGGCAAAGTTATACGTGCGGATTCGCTCCGAGCGATCGCCCGAACCGACCAGCAATTTACGCTCGCTAGCGATAGCGTTCGCGGCGGCGCTGGTCTGCTGATCGTTGAGCTTGGCCGACAGCCAGGACATCGCCCGGGCCCGGTTCTTGTGCTGGGAACGTTCTTCCTGGCACTCGACGACAATACCGGACGGCAAGTGCGTGATGCGGATCGCCGAGTCCGTTTTGTTAACGTGCTGACCACCGGCACCGGAGGATTTGTAGGTATCGATGCGCAAATCCGAGGGGTTGATCTCGATCGCCTCTTGCTCGTCCGGCTCGGGCAACACGGCTACGGTGCAGGCCGAGGTGTGGATGCGACCCTGGGATTCGGTAGCGGGAACCCGTTGTACGCGGTGGGCACCGGATTCGAATTTCAGCTTGCCGTAGACGTTGTCGCCTTCGACGCGGGCGATGACCTCTTTAAAGCCGCCGTGTTCACCGATGTTTTCCGAGAGGATTTCCACCCGCCAGCCACGACGCTCGGCGTAACGCGAATACATGCGGAACAGGTCACCAGAGAAAATCGCCGCCTCGTCACCGCCGGTGCCGGCGCGGATCTCGAGGAACACGTTGCGCCCATCGTTCGGATCCTTGGGCAGCAGCATGCGTTGCAGGCTGGCTTCGATGTCGATCAATTGCTCTTTGGCTTCGCGGACTTCTTCCACGGCCATTTCGCGCATGTCCGGGTCGCTGTCCTTGAGGAGCGCCTGTGCACCCTCGAGATCGCCTTGTACCTTGAGCAACTGTTTATAGGTTTCGACAATCGGTTCGACTTCCGCGTATTCCTTGGAATAGGTGCGGAATTTGTTCTGATCGGAAATGACTTCGCCGTCGCCAAGCAAGGCAGTCAATTCCTCGAAACGGTCCTGGAGGATGTCCAGCTTATTGAGCAGTGACGCTTTCATTGCGGTTTTTTATCCGAAAAGCTATCCGATGAGCCCTCATTCAGGGCAAAGAGTTCCTGGGCCATGGCCAGCGCATCGAGGCGGCCTTCGGCAGAGAGCTTTTTCAACTGCACGCTCGGTGCGTGCAGGAGTTTGTTGGTCAGGCTCCGCGCCAGTTGCACCAGCACGTCTTCGGCGCTGCTGCCGTTGGCCAGCATGCGCTGGGCCTTCTGCAATTCTTCGTCGCGCATGCGCTCGCTTTGTTGGCGATAGGCCTTGAGCACATCCACCGCCGCCAGTTCACGCAGGCGAACCATGAAATCTTCGGCACCGACCGAGACCATCTCTTCCGCCGCCTGGGCTGCGCCCTGGCGACTCTTGAGGTTCTCGGCGACCACTTCGTGGAGATCGTCGACGCTATACAGGTAAACGTCGTCCAGTTCGCCGACTTCCGGCTCGATATCCCGGGGGACGGCGATGTCTACCATGAAGATCGGCTTGTGCTTGCGCAGTTTCAAGGCGCTTTCCACCGCGCCCTTGCCCAGGATCGGCAACTGGCTGGCGGTGGAGCTGATAACGATGTCGCTGCGCACCAGTTCCGCCGGGATGTCCGAGAGCAACACCGCGTGGGCGCCGAACTGCTCGGCCAGAATGCTCGCGCGCTCCAGGGTGCGGTTGGCGACGACGATGCGCTTTACACCCAATTCGTGCAGATGGCGGGCGACCAGGGTGATGGTCTCGCCGGCGCCGATCAGCAGGGCCTGGCTACGTTGCAGGTCGCTGAAAATCTGTTTCGCCAGACTGACCGCGGCAAACGCCACGGACACCGGGTTCTCGCCGATGGCGGTGTCGGTGCGCACCTGTTTGGCCGCATTGAACGTGGCCTGGAACAGCCGCCCGAGCAACGGACCGATGGTGCCGGCCTCCCGGGCCACGGCGTAGGCCGATTTCATCTGACCGAGAATCTGTGGTTCGCCCAACACCAGCGAATCGAGCCCGGAGGCCACCCGCATCATGTGACGAACTGCCGCATCATCTTCGTGCACATAAGCACTCGCGCGCAGCTCTTCGAGGCTCAAATGGTGATAATCGGCCAGCCAGCGCAATATGATGTCAGCCGAAAGGTGATCCTGTTCTATATAGAGTTCACTGCGATTGCAGGTGGAGAGGATCGCAGCTTCGCGGCTGTCGGTGAGTCGGCAGAGCTGCTGCAAGGCCTCCACCAGCTGCTCAGGGGTAAAGGCCACGCGCTCGCGGACGTCTACTGAAGCAGTCTTGTGGTTAATACCGAGTGCAAGGAAGGCCATTCAAGGTCGCTGATGGTGACGTGAAGCCGGCAATTGTCCTACTTCGACAGAGCCAGAACAACTATTCGATATCTATCGCCCCTGTATGAGCTGCCGAAGGCTGCGATCTTTTCAGGTTTCAAAGGTGCCGCACAGCCAAGATCAAAAGATCGCAGCCTGCGGCAGCTCCTACGATTGTCCCAATGACCTGCCTCTATAAAGGCGCCAATTGAGACTCGGTTATGTTTGGCCGAAGGCTTGTGTCATGATGATCCGACCGCAGGTTAGTCGTCCTCTTCCTATATGAATAGATCTTCCGCGTTGCTCCTCGCTTTTGTCTTCCTCAGCGGCTGCCAGGCCTTGGCACCCGTTTCGTCGGACGGTACGCCGCCGGTCGAAGACAGCACTCCAGCCCCTGAAAAGCCCAAGGTTTACAGCTCATTCAGTGAAGAAACCGTCTTCAGTCTGTTGAGCGCCGAACTGGCTGGCCAGCGAAATCGTTTCGACATTGCCCTGGACAACTACGTGACCCAGGCGATCAATACTCAGGATCCGGGTATCTCCGAGCGGGCATTCCGTATCGCCGAATACCTGGGCGCCGATCAGGCTGCTCTGGACACCGCTTTGATCTGGGCGAAAAACGCCCCGGACGACCTTGAGGCGCAACGGGCCGCTGCCGTGCAACTGGCTCGTGCCGGGCGTTATGACGACTCCATGGTCTATATGGAGAAAGTCCTGCAAGGCAAGGGCGACACGCATTTCGACTTCCTCGCCCTGTCTGCGGCCGATACCGACCAGGACACGCGCAACGGCTTGATGAAAAGTTTTGACCGTTTATTACAGCGCCATCCGAACAACAGTCAGCTGATTTTCGGCAAAGCCTTGCTGCTGCAACAGGACGGTGACGCCAAGGGTGCGCTGGGCCTGCTGGAAGACAATCCGCCGGACGACGGCGAAATAGCGCCAATCCTGCTGCGCGCGCGCCTGCTGCAAACCCTCAGTCGTGGCGATGAAGCGTTGCCGCTGCTGCAAAAAAGCATCAAGAAGTACCCGGACGACAAACGCCTGCGCCTGACTTACGCGCGCATGCTGGTTGAACAGGATCGCATGGACGATGCCAAAGTCGAGTTCTCAAGCCTGGTTCAGCAATACCCGGAAGACGATGAACTGCGTTACTCCCTGGCGCTGGTCTGCCTGGAAGCCAAGGCCTGGGACGAGGCCAAGGGCTATCTGGAAGACCTGATCGCCCGTGAAAGCCACGTCGATTCGGCGCACCTGAACCTCGGTCGTATCGCTGAAGAGCGCAACGACCCTCAAGGCGCGCTGATCGAGTACGCCCAGGTCGGCCCGGGCAACGATTACCTGCCAGCGCAATTGCGTCAGGCCGATATCCTGATGAACAACGGCAAGACCGCCGAAGCCCAAAGCCGTCTGGCTGCGGAGCGCGATGAGCAGCCCGATTACGCGATTCAGTTGTATTTGATCGAAGCCGAAACCTTGTCCGCCAATAAACAGCCCGACAAAGCCTGGAATGTATTGGAGCAAGCCTTGCAGAAGTACCCGGACGATCTGAATCTGCTGTACACCCGCGCCATGCAAGCGGAAAAACGCAACGACCTGGCGCAGATGGAAAAAGACCTGCGGCTGATCATCAAACGCGATCCGGACAACGCGATGGCCTTGAACGCCCTCGGTTACACCTTGTCCGACCGTACAACGCGTTACGTCGAAGCCAAGGCCTTGATCGAACAGGCACACCAGATCAATCCGGAAGACCCGGCGGTACTCGACAGTCTCGGCTGGGTGAACTTCCGCATGGGCAATCTCGACGAAGCCGAACGCCTGCTGCGCCAGGCGCTGGATCGTTTCCCCGATCAGGAAGTCGCCGCGCACCTGGGCGAAGTCCTGTGGGCCAACGGCAAGCAACGGGAAGCCAAACAAATCTGGAGCAAGTTCCTCAAGGAGCAGCCCGACAGCCCCATCCTGCGCAGCACCATCAAGCGCCTGACCGGATCAGAGACTCTTTAAGATTATGTTTTTGCGCCACCTCATTGTTTTCAGCTTTATCGCCCTGCTCGCCGGTTGCGCGGGCTTCGGTGCCCGCGAATCAGTCCAGGGTAAAGGCAACACGGCCCAATGGCGCGAGTACAAACAGCAACTGACCAGCCTCGACGGCTGGCAGATCAACGGCAAGATCGGCATTCGCGCCCCGAAAGACTCGGGCAGCGGCACGTTGTTCTGGCTGCAGCGACAGGATTACTACGACATTCGCCTCTCCGGCCCCCTGGGTCGCGGCGCAGCACGCCTGACCGGCCGCCCCGGCAAGGTCTCGCTGGAAGTCGCCAACCAGGGCCGCTATGAAGCGTCGACGCCTGAAGTGTTGGTCGAAGAACAACTGGGCTGGAAGTTACCGGTGTCCAATCTGGCCTGGTGGGTTCGCGGGCTCCCGGCTCCGGATAGCAAAAGCCGTCTGACGCTGGATGCCGACAGCCGCCTGGCCAATCTTGAGCAGGATGGCTGGCAGATCGAATACCTCAGCTATGCCGAGCAAAACGGCTTTTGGCTACCCGAGCGGATCAAACTGCACGGCACCGACCTTGACGTCACGCTGGTGATCAAGGAATGGCAACCTCGCAAATTGGGGCAGTGAACATGACCGCTCCGCGCTTGACGCTGCCCTCCCCGGCCAAACTCAATCTGATGCTGCACATCCTCGGTCGCCGTGAAGACGGTTATCACGAGTTGCAGACTATTTTTCAGTTTCTCGATTACGGCGATGAAATCACGTTCGCCGTTCGTGATGACGGTGTGATTCGACTGCACACCGAATTCGATGGCGTTCCTCACGACAGCAATCTGATTGTTCGAGCTGCAAAAAAACTTCAGGAGCAATCCGGTTGTTCGCTCGGCATCGACATCTGGATCGAAAAAATTCTGCCCATGGGCGGTGGAATCGGTGGCGGCAGTTCAAATGCAGCGACCACTTTGCTGGGCCTCAATCATCTTTGGCAATTGGGTTGGGATGAGGATCGACTGGCCGTGCTGGGCCTGACGCTTGGCGCCGACGTCCCGGTTTTCGTGCGTGGGCACGCGGCTTTTGCCGAAGGCGTGGGGGAGAAACTGACCCCTGTAGACCCCGAAGAACCGTGGTATCTCGTGCTTGTGCCGCAAGTCTCTGTAAGTACAGCAGAAATTTTTTCAGATCCGTTGTTGACACGTAACTCTTCTCCCATTAAAGTGCGCCCCGTTCCCAAGGGAAACAGTCGAAATGACTGCTTACCGGTGGTAGCAAGGCGTTATCCAGATGTACGTAACGCATTGAATTTGTTAGGTAAATTTACCGAAGCAAAACTCACCGGAACTGGAAGTTGTGTGTTTGGGGGCTTCCCAAGCAAAGCTGAAGCTGATAAAGTCTCGGCCCTTCTTACAGAGACCCTTACAGGGTTTGTAGCAAAGGGAAGCAACATTTCGATGTTGCATCGCAAGCTGCAAAGTCTGCTCTAAAAGGAATCGAGTACTGGGTACTCGTTGCAACAGATACAGGGGCGTCGCCAAGCGGTAAGGCAGCAGGTTTTGATCCTGCCATGCGTTGGTTCGAATCCAGCCGCCCCTGCCATTTTCTATACTCATCCAGGTTACCCTCAGCCTCTAGGTACTGCGCGTGTCCAAGATGATGGTCTTTACGGGGAACGCTAACCCCGATCTGGCTCGGCGTGTTGTACGTCAGCTGCATATCCCTCTCGGTGACATCTCTGTCGGTAAGTTCTCCGACGGCGAAATTACTGCCGAGATCAATGAAAACGTCCGCGGTAAAGATGTCTTCATTATTCAGCCGACTTGCGCTCCGACCAACGATAACCTGATGGAACTGGTAGTGATGGCTGATGCCTTCCGCCGCTCCTCGGCTACTCGTATCACTGCTGTTATTCCTTACTTTGGTTATGCCCGTCAGGATCGCCGTCCGCGTTCCGCACGTGTGGCTATCAGCGCGAAAGTCGTTGCTGACATGCTTACCGTAGTCGGCATCGACCGTGTTCTCACGGTTGATCTGCATGCTGACCAAATCCAGGGTTTCTTCGATATTCCGGTAGATAACATCTACGGCTCCCCGGTATTGGTGGATGACATTGAAGATCAGCGCTTCGAAAACCTGATGATCGTGTCCCCGGACATTGGCGGCGTCGTGCGTGCACGTGCTGTTGCCAAATCCCTGGGCGTGGATCTCGGGATCATCGACAAACGCCGTGAGAAAGCCAATCACTCTGAAGTGATGCATATCATCGGTGATGTCGAAGGGCGTACCTGTATTCTGGTCGATGACATGGTCGATACCGCCGGCACTCTGTGCCACGCGGCCAAGGCCCTGAAAGAGCATGGCGCTGCCAAGGTTTTCGCCTACTGCACACACCCTGTGCTGTCCGGTCGGGCGATCGAAAACATCGAAAATTCCATGCTGGACGAACTGGTGGTGACTAACACCATCCCGTTGTCCGCTGCTGCTCAAGCCTGCTCGCGTATCCGTCAACTGGATATCGCGCCGGTAGTTGCCGAAGCGGTTCGCCGCATCAGCAACGAAGAATCGATCAGCGCGATGTTCCGTTAAGGGCCCTGCCCTTCTCGAATATCTCGTTGACGAAAAGCGCCCCGCCCCGGCATTCCTGTCGGGGCGGGGCTTTTTTGCCCATATCGCCTTTAGCGCTGGTCGCAAACGCTGGGGCGAATGTGGTTATTTTGGAGATACAACATGAACGATTTTACTCTGAATGCTGAAGTGCGTTCCGACCTGGGGAAAGGTGCGAGCCGCCGCCTGCGTCGTCTCGCAAGCCTGGTACCTGCTGTAGTTTACGGTGGCGAAAAAGCCCCTGAATCCATCAGCATGCTGGCTAAAGAAGTTGCCAAACTGCTCGAAAACGAAGCGGCTTACAGCCACATCATCGAGCTGAACGTTGGCGGCACCAAGCAAAACGTAATCATCAAAGCTCTGCAGCGTCACCCGGCCAAAGGCCACGTGATGCACGCTGACTTCGTACGCGTTGTAGCTGGCCAGAAACTGACCGCTATCGTGCCTGTACACTTTGTTGGTGAAGAAGCGCCGATCAAGAAAGGCGGCGAAGTTTCGCACGTTGTTGCTGAAATCGAAGTTTCGTGCCTGCCAAAAGACCTGCCTGAGTTCATCGAAGTCGACCTGGCTAACGCCGAAATCGGTTCGATCATTCACCTGTCTGACCTCAAAGCCCCTAAAGGCGTTGAGTTTGTTGCTCTGGCACACGGTGATGACAAGGCTGTTGCCAACGTCCACGCTCCACGTGTTGCTCCAGAAGCTACCGAAGAAGGCGCAGCAGAGTAATTTCACTCTGTTCGCCGGAGTGACCGGAAACATCGCGGACTAGAGCGTAGCGAGAAAGCGGGCGAGAACGCGGAGTTTACATAATGGTAAATGAGCACTTGTCGTCCACTTTCGCCGCACACAACTGTCGCGGCGATGTTATCCACCACTCCAAGGAAGGGCCCCTATCGTGACTGCCATCAAACTGATCGTTGGCCTGGGAAATCCAGGCGCTGAATACGAACAGACCCGGCATAACGCAGGGGCCCTTTTTGTTGAGCGCATCGCGAACGCACAAGGCGTAAACCTTGTGGCGGATCGCAAATATTTCGGCCTGACCGGGCGCTACTCGCATCAGGGTCAGGATGTTCGTCTGCTGATTCCCACCACCTACATGAACCGCAGCGGCCAAGCCGTCGCGGCACTTGCCGGCTTCTTCCGCATTACGCCTGAAGAAATTTTGGTGGCGCATGACGAACTCGACCTGCCACCGGGTGTAGCCAAGCTCAAACAGGGCGGCGGCCATGGCGGTCACAACGGGTTGCGCGACATCATCGCGCAACTGGGCAATCAGAATACCTTTCACCGCTTGCGGCTTGGCATTGGCCACCCGGGCGTTGCCAGTATGGTTTCAAATTTCGTCCTGGGTCGTGCGCCACGCGCCGAACAGGAAAAACTCGATGCCAGCATCGACTTTGCCCTCGGCGTGCTGCCGGATATCCTCGCCGGTGAATGGAACCGCGCGATGAAAAACCTGCACAGCCAGAAGGCCTGACTCTACTCCTCGGGGAAAACACCATGGGATTCAATTGCGGCATCGTCGGCCTGCCTAACGTCGGCAAGTCCACCCTGTTCAACGCCCTGACCAAATCCGGGATCGCGGCCGAGAACTTCCCCTTCTGCACCATCGAACCGAACACCGGTATCGTGCCGATGCCGGATTCGCGTCTGGAAGCCCTGGCGGCCATCGTCAATCCAAAGCGCGTCTTGCCGACCACCATGGAATTCGTCGACATCGCAGGCCTGGTAGCCGGCGCCTCGAAAGGTGAAGGCCTGGGCAACAAGTTCCTCGCCAACATCCGTGAAACCGATGCCATCGCGCACGTAGTCCGCTGCTTCGAAGACGAGAACGTGATTCACGTCTCCAACAGCGTCGACCCGAAACGCGACATCGAAATCATCGATCTGGAACTGATCTTTGCCGACCTCGACAGCTGCGAGAAGCAACTGCAGAAAGTCGCCCGCAACGCCAAGGGTGGCGACAAGGACGCCGTGGTCCAGAAAGGCCTGCTGGAGCAACTGATTGCTCACTTCACCCTCGGCAAGCCTGCTCGTACGCTGATGAAGACCATGGGCGCCGACGACAAAGCGGTGATTCGTGGCTTCCACCTGCTGACCACCAAGCCGGTCATGTACATCGCCAACGTTGCTGAAGACGGTTTCGAGAACAACCCGCTGCTGGACATCGTCAAAGCCATCGCCGAAGAAGAAGACGCCATGGTGGTTCCGGTCTGCAACAAGATCGAAGCCGAAATCGCCGAGCTGGATGACGGCGAAGAGAAAGACATGTTCCTCGAAGCCCTGGGCCTTGAAGAACCTGGCCTGAACCGTGTAATTCGCGCCGGCTACGAAATGCTGCACCTGCAGACCTACTTCACCGCCGGTGTCGAAGAAGTCCGCGCCTGGACCGTCCGCGTGGGCGCTACCGCACCACAAGCCGCTGGCGTGATCCACACCGACTTCGAAAAAGGCTTCATCCGCGCCGAAGTCATCGCCTACGACGACTTCATCCAGTACAAGGGCGAAGCCGGCACCAAAGAAGCCGGTAAATGGCGCCTGGAAGGCAAGGACTACATCGTTAAAGACGGCGACGTGATGCACTTCCGTTTCAACGTGTAACTTTATTCACAACGAAGCACCCGCCCAAGAAAAAGCCGCGTTTGATACGCGGCTTTTTTGTGCCTGTAATAATCATCCACCAAACCAATGTGGGATTTGTGTGGGGGTCAGGCCTTTTTGGTTCTCGGCAGGAAGATCGCCAGCACACCGAACAACGGCAGGAACGAACACAGCAAGTACACGTATTCGATGCCGTGTATGTCCGCCAAATGCCCTAGCAACGCCGCGCCAATCCCGCCAAAGCCGAACATCAATCCGAAGAACACCCCGGCAATCATCCCGACATTGCCCGGCACCAGTTCCTGGGCATACACCACGATCGCCGAGAAAGCTGACGCCAGGATGAAGCCAATCACGACGCTGAGGATGCTGGTCCAGAACAGGTCCACATGAGGCAGGATCAGGGTGAACGGCGCTACGCCGAGGATCGAGAACCAGATCACCGCCTTACGCCCGACCTTGTCGCCGATCGGCCCACCGAAGAAGGTCCCCGCCGCTACCGCTCCGAGAAACAGGAACAGGTGCAACTGTGAACTGGCCACCGACAGGTCGAATTTCTCGATCAGGTAAAAGGTGAAGTAACTGGTGAAGCTGGCCATGTAGAAATACTTGGAGAACACCAGCAGCCCGAGTACCACCAGTGCACTGATCACGCGGTTCTTCGACAAGCCATGCGTCGCCGCCTGGCCTTGCTTGAGTTTGAACAGGCTCAAGTGATTGGCGTACCAGCGGCTGATCCGATAAAGCACGAACAGCGCAAACACCGCGAACAGTCCGAACCAGGCCACATGGCCCTGACCGAACGGAATGATGATCGCCGCAGCCAGCAACGGACCGAAGGCTGAGCCTGCATTGCCGCCGACCTGAAACGTCGACTGCGCCAAACCAAACCGCCCGCCAGACGCTAATCGCGCCACGCGAGAAGCTTCCGGGTGAAAGGTCGAGGAGCCGATACCGATCAGCCCTGCCGCCAGCAGGATCAACGGAAAAGTTGCGACCACCGACATCATCAAAATACCGATCAATGTGCAAACCGTCCCGGCGGGTAGCAGCCAGGGTTTGGGGTGCCGATCGGTGTAGTAACCGACCCACGGCTGCAACAGCGAAGCCGTCAGCTGGAACGTCAAAGTGATCAAGCCAACCTGGGTGAAGGTCAGGCCATAGTTGGCCTTGAGCATCGGATAGATCGACGGCAGCACCGACTGGATCAAGTCGTTGATCAAATGCGCCAGCGCCACGGCACCGATGATGCGCATGACCAAAGGGCTGCTTTGTGAAGTCGCGGATGCCGGCTGCGCGCCGGTCTGGACATTGCTGATAGCCATAAGAGTTTCCGTACAACAGATGGGTGCACACGGGCAGGTGCGTCAATGTGCCATTTTTCGGTGCAGCAGCGCCATCCCCTTAGCCTGCTAACGACCTCGGTTTTCATCGCTGAAAAGGTGATAGCGCAACGCCATGGTCTGAATCTTGCCTTGGTAATCCGCTTCAACGCGGCCCCTTACAAAGGGGACCGAGAATGGGAAGTTTCGCTACAGAGCCGGCCTACAGAGCTGGCGAGGGTGAACTTTCGAGGCCTTTTAAAAGGGCACAGGTCGCGACCGCAACGGTTGCGACGCACGCCAATGGCGCGTGGTGTCCAGAGGAGTCATGGGGCATGCAGGCTTTTTTATCACCGGGGATCGGGTTGCTGGGGCGTTTTGGCTTCGCACGCAAATTTCAGCTGTTGTTTCTGCTGTTTATCCTGCCGTTGACGGGCAGTCTGTGGATGATCGGTCAGGACTATCGCGACAAACTGAACCTGATCTCCGGCGAACGTGCCGGGGTTCGGCAACTCCTCGCCCTCGATGCTCTGGATAACCTGCTCGCCGCCCAGCGTGACCGCGCGGCTCGCTGGCGCGCCACGGAAACCAATCGTCAGCCGACACCCGCGACGATCGCGGCGATGGCTGCTTTCGATACGGTTCAGCCAGCCATCGCCCAAGCCACCTCGGACCTCGGCAACGCACTGCAAACCGAAGGCGCCGAGGGCGAAACCCTGGCCCGTTATCAAGCCCTGCAAACCGCCCTCAACGGCCTCGACTCTAAAAGTCTGAGCAGCGTCGGTTGGTGGCCGGACGGTTACGATCGTTTCACCAATGCCTTGAGTGCCTTGCAAGCCTTGCGCGAGCAAATCGCCATGGACAATCGCCTGACGTTGGCGCCGTGGCTGGAGACCTATTTGCTGACGCAGATCTCCACGCAGCACGCGCCAGACCTGATTGAGCGAGTCGGCCGTCTCGCCAGCGTCGGCCAGGCGTCAGTGGTATCCGGACAGTTCACCCTGCAAAGCCGTCTGCAACTGCGGGACTTGCGCAGCCGCATCGGTGACGCCCGGGAGCAGCTGGTCAAAACCGCAAGCCTGCTGGAAGCGCGGCTGCCCAGCGCGTTGCAAGCCTGGGCCGGGCAATACCATGACAGCCTCAAGCATCTGGACGCCGAGTTGAAAGTCCTTGATGACGGAGTGTTCGGCGGCAGCATCAAGCTCAAGCCGGAAGAGTTCGAACGCAGCCTCGACGCCCTGCTCTCCGACCTCGCTTCGTTGCGTCAGCAGTCGTTGGTGTCGCTGGATCAGCGTCTGGACTATTACCACGGTTCTGCCATCCGCCAGTTCATCCTGGTAGCGACCATTTTTGGCTGCCTGCTGCTGGCCGCGCTGTACCTGTTCATCTGCTTGCAGGCCTCGATCCGTCGCAGCGCCAGCGGCATTACCCTGCTGGCCGAAGCCTTGCGCGACGGCAATCTGAGCCTGCAAGTACCGGTGCAAGGCCGCGACGAACTGGCCGCCATCAGCACCGCCCTCAATGTCGCGGTGGTGCAACTGCGTAACAGCCTGCTGGGGGTCGATCATGAAACCTTGCAGTTGAGCAACGCGGTGCGCACCCTCAACCATCACTCCAGCGGTGCCCTTGGGGAAGTCGAAGCCCAGCAGTTGCAGATCAGCCAGATCGCGGCGGCAGCCACGCAATTGGCCGCGACCTCTCAAGGGGTCGCACAGAGTTGCGAACAGGCCTCCGGCAGCGCTCAGCACACCCAGCGCATCGCCGCCGACAGCAGCCGTGACAGCCAGCGCACGACGGCGAGTATTCAGCAACTCAATCAGCGCTTGAACGACACCGCTGCAGCACTGGGCCGGGTCAGTGAACAAGGGCAGCAGATTCAGTTGGTGGTGGATACCATTCGCGGGGTTGCCGAGCAGACCAACCTGTTGGCACTTAACGCCGCCATCGAGGCCGCTCGCGCCGGCGAGCAAGGTCGTGGCTTTGCGGTGGTGGCCGATGAAGTGCGCAGCCTGTCACAACGCACCCAGTCCTCCACCGCGCAGATTGCCGGCACTGTCGACAGCCTGCGCAGCACCGTAAACGAAGCGGTGAGCCTGATGGAAGCCGCTTGCGGCCAGGCACAATCCGATGCGCAAGCCGTCACCGGCCTCGGCGAACGTCTGGGGGAAATTGCCAGTGCCGTGCAGAGCGTCACCGATACCCTGGCGCAGATCGCCACAGCGGTCGACGAGCAAGCGACCACCGCCGACGAGGTCAGCGGCAACATCCAGCAAGTCGATCAGGCGGCGGTACGCTTGCTCGAAGGCGCGCGGGCGGTGAACCTGGCAGCGGACACCTTGAGCCAGGGCAGCAAGGCCTTGAGTGCCAATACCGGGAGATTTCAGCTCAGTTGATGCCCTCCCCTGGCCCGTTTTTTCGGGTCAGGCGGATAAGCGGTTGAAAGCGTAGAGAAATATTTTAGATTTACGCTTGACACATCTCTGTTACGAGCCAATAATGCGCGCCACTTGGCTACATAGCTCAGTTGGTTAGAGCATAGCATTCATAATGCTGGGGTCCGGGGTTCAAGTCCCTGTGTAGCCACCAAGTACTAAAAACGGCTTACCGAAAGGTAGGCCGTTTTTTTATGCCTCGAGAAAAGTGCTCCCGGCCCGCAGGGCAGTTAATGCCCGCTCTTTGCGGTTCTCTCCTACAGTTAATGCCAAAGCTTGAATGCAGAGAGACCACTGTATGCACTGGGGCGTGGACGAGATCATTCTGTTTTTCATCGTGGTCGCCATCTTCTGCATGGTGCTGGAACTCGCTTTTCGTCTCGGCCGTCATCACCGAACCCACAGCAGCGATTCGACCCGATCCCACCTCAGCGTTTTGCAAACCGCCCTCCTCGGTCTGCTCGCGTTGTTGCTGGGTTTCAACTTCGCCCTGGCCACCTCACGTTTCGAAGCGCGCAAAACACTGATTCAAGATGAAGTCACGGTGATCGGCTCAACCTATCTGCGGGCGAAGCTGCTGCCGTCTGATCTGCGCGGGAAGGTGTCGGCGCTGCTCAAGGATTACGTCTCGGCGCGGATTGAATTCATGCGCGCCGGCACGGACGAGAAACTGTTGAAGGCCGCCAGCGAATCGTCCCGGACGATCGAGGACAAGTTATGGAATCTGGCTGCCGCCGCCGAGGCCCAGGGCGAAGCGACAGCCGCCATGAACCTGGTGATCCAGTCGTTGACCGACGTCTACAACGTCAATGAAAAGCGCCGCGCCGAGCAGGACAATCATGTCCCGGCAACCGTCATCAATCTGCTGTTCGTCGTGGCCATCGGCGCGTTGGGTTTCATCGCTTACAGCTATGGCCTGGGCCACCGTCGACGGCACGGCTCGACCGCCATCTTCGCGATCCTGATTGCCATGGTCTTCACCATCACCCTCGACCTGGATCAGCCCCGCAGCGGCTTCATCCGCGTGGGCGAAGAAAGCATGCTGCGGTTGCAGGAAGATTTGAACCGCATGAGTTCGGGCAACGAGAGGCCACGTCCCCGTAACTCACGTCAGGAACGAATTGCCGGCAAGGCTGACAACGCCCGTTCCCAAATCTGCCAGGTGCGCAGCCAGACCATCGCCTGCCAGTCGCTGTCGGCGGGATAGAACTGCTCAACCAGATTCAGTTTGATCCCGCGCCCCACGGCATCACTCGGATTGCCGTGCTGGTGCAGCCAGTGATCATCGCGCAGATGACGATGAACCTCGGCGCCGGGATACGTCCCACACTCGATCACAAACGGCATCAACCGCACGTGCGGCAACGCATTGATCAACGCTTGCGAGGTGTAGCCGGTGGCGGTGGCCGCGACGCCGGTTTCGCTCAGCGTGTCGGCGCCCGTGTGCAAGGTATAGAGCCAAGGACCATAAATCGCCTGCGCATCTGCAAGTGCTGGATATGCCGCCTCGGTAATGGTCAGCAACATCGGATGACCGTACTCCCCGGCACCGGTGTGCAAGTCGAAACACATGGCCACTTCGGCATGGGAAACATGCTTTTGAATGATCTGATGCAACGTGCGGTTCGACCAGCTCGGTGCCAGTCCGCCGAAAAACAAACCATCGGGATGACGGTGCTGGCCACCCTCGACAATCGACATCACCGCTGGCCAACCGTGTTCGCTAATCTGTTCGTCGAGCAAGGCATCGGCGCGATCACGCTCCGGGCCCTGCAACTGCGTGCAGGCATAGACTTCATGCAGCGCTGCGTAGGCCTGATTATCTGGCAATGCGTGGTCGAAGTTCAGGTGATTGCGGTTCAGGTCGATGTTGTCTTCGTTGACCCGACGCAGCCACGCAGTGCCCCACGGATTGATCAGGTGGATCATCACCACCGCGACATCGGCCGGCAGCGAACGCTTGCCCAACTCCTGCAACCACTTGATCTGACATCCCGAACCATAGAAGCCTTCGACGCCATGAGTGCCACTCAGCGCAATCAGCAAACGCTTGGCGCCCGGATCACCCAGCACGGCCACATCGGTGCTCAACGGCTCACCGAACGGCCCTTTGAGCGGATGCGGGTACTCGGTCAGCGTCGCACCGGCCGCGGTCGCGACGGCCAGGAATTTATCGCGCTGGGTGCGGTAACTTGGCTGGGTGGGGAACTCGGTCTGCATGTCTGCCTCTTGTTGATCTTCTGGCCAGTCTATTGCCCTCGACCCTACAGAAAATCCGTGGAGTCATGAAGGACAAAAGCATCATTGCTGTAGGCCTTGGTTTGCGTCACTTCCTTTCGGCCGATAAAGTCCGCTGATCTTTCCCACGGACGGAGTGCCCCCAACGTGTTCTCAGCCTTCCACTTGAGCCACTATCGCCTGTCAGCCATTTCGCTGATCGCCGCTGCTTTAACCCTCGCAGCCTGTAGCGCCCCGACCTCTTCGACGTTGCCTGTTGCGCCGGAAGTCGCGTC
Organism: Pseudomonas rossensis; assembly: GCF_039888995.1. NCBI lineage: Bacteria > Pseudomonadati > Pseudomonadota > Gammaproteobacteria > Pseudomonadales > Pseudomonadaceae > Pseudomonas > Pseudomonas rossensis. The sequence goes on from NZ_JBBWCB010000045.1 coordinate 28,962, forward strand.
GGGTTATCGCGCCGATCTGCAGACCCAACACGCCTCGAAACACATGGCAGCCGCGGCCAATCCGCTGGCGGCCGAGGCCGGGCGGGAGATGTTGCGCCGGGGCGGTTCGGCAATCGATGCCGCGATTGCGATGCAAGCCGTGCTGACCCTGGTCGAGCCGCAATCCTCGGGCATTGGCGGTGGTGCGTTGATCGTGCTCTGGGATGGCAAGGCGGTACGCACTTATGACGGTCGCGAAACCGCTCCTGCCGGCGCCACCGAGAAGCTTTTCCTGCAGGCCGACGGCAAACCGATGCCGTTCACCCAGGCGCAGATTGGCGGTCGTTCGGTGGGAACACCGGGCGTGTTGCGCGCGCTTGAGTTGGCCCATCAGAAACACGGTCGTCTGCTGTGGGCGCAGCTGTTCGAACCGGCGATCAAACTCGCGGAGCAAGGTTTCGCCATCTCGCCACGCCTTCACCGGTTGATCGCCTCGGACTCGTCCATTCGACGCTCGCCGGACATGGCGGCCTACTTCCTGAATGCCGATGGCAGCCCGAAAGCCGCAGGCACGCAACTGAAAAACCCGGCACTGGCCGCGGTGTTCAAACGCATCGCCAAAGAAGGACCGGATGCGTTGTACAAAGGCCCCATCGCACAGGAGATCGTTGCCAAGGTTCAGGGCCACGCCAACCCCGGCAGCCTGTCGCTGAACGACCTCAACGGCTACAGCGCCAAGGAGCGCGCGCCGCTGTGCACCGACTACAAACGCTGGCAGGTCTGCGGCATGCCACCACCGTCGTCAGGCGGGATCGCCGTGGCGCAGATCCTCGGCACCTTGCAGGCCCTGGAAACCCGCGACCCGCATTTTGCCCTGGCGCCGCTCAAACCGGTCAAGACAAACAAACCTGCGGGCGTCGAACCGGCGCCTGAAGCCGTGCACCTGATCTCCGAAGCCGAACGCTTGGCCTACGCCGACCGCGCGCTGTACGTGGCCGACGCAGATTTCGTGCCCGTCCCCGTCAAAGGTCTGGTGGACCCTGCGTATCTGGCCGACCGCGCGGCCCTGATCGGCGATCGCAGCATGGGCACGGCCAAACCCGGCACTCCACCGGGCATTCAGGTCGCCTACGCACCGGACCGTTCGCCGCTGCGCATCTCCACCTCGCAAGTGGTGGCGGTGGATGACGAAGGCGGCGCCGTGTCCATGACCACCACCGTGGAATCCGCGTTTGGCTCGCACCTGATGGTTCAGGGTTTCCTGCTGAACAACCAGATGACCGACTTCTCGTTCATCCCCGAAGAGAATGGCCAGAAGGTTGCCAACCGGGTCGAACCCGGCAAACGCCCACGCTCGTCCATGGCACCGACCCTGATTTTCGACCGTCAGAGCGGCGAATTCCTCGCCACCATCGGCTCCCCCGGCGGCTCGCAGATCATCGAATACGTCGCCAAATCCACCATCGGCCTGCTCGACTGGAACCTCGACCCACAAGCCGCCATCAGCCTGCCCAACTTTGGCAGCCGCAACGGCCCGACCGAACTGGAACAGGGGCAGTTCAGCCCGGCGCTGATTAAGGCGCTGAAAGACAAAGGGCACACCGTGAACGAGATCGACATGACCAGCGGGACCCAGGCGATTGTTCGGGTGAAGGATGCACAAGGGAAAACGTCTCTGGCAGGTGGGGCCGATCCGCGGCGTGAGGGGGCAGCGTTGGGGGATTGAGTCCTACGTGGGAATGAGGAAGGGCTTACCGGGAGGTAGGCCCTTTTTTATAGGTAACAGATCCTGATCGGCTATCTCGCGTAGCCTTTTCCTACCCGCAAATGATTGTTTCTTGGATAGAGTTTGAAGCTCAGTCTTTCCCATCGCCGCGTCACCCCAGCTCATCAGATCAGCTGTCGGCAGTACTTGATTACAGAGGTCGAACTCGCTCCCCCGCACCTCGGATGCGCCTCCACAGACTTGCACAAGTCCCACCACGGGACTAGGATCACTCCATGAGAATCATCGCTATCAGTCAGCTGAAAAGGTTTTGGGAGAAATACCCAGACTCGGAACAATCCTTTCTGGCCTGGATTGACGAGGCAAGAAATGCTGAGTGGAAAACGCCAATAGACATCAAGGCGCACTTTGCTACCGCCAGTATTCTCAAAAGCCGCAGAGTCGTGTTCAACATCAAGGGCAATGACTTTCGGTTGGTAGTCGCTGTGGCCTATCGCTTCGGCGCCGTATACATAAAATTTGTCGGCACTCATAAGCAGTACGACGCAATCGACGCCGATACCGTCGAGATGGAGTAACCCATGAACATTCGCCCCATTCACACCGACGAGGACTATCGTGCAGCCCTCAAGAACGTGTCAGCGCTGTTCGACAACGAACCAGAGCCAGGCACTCCTGAAGGTGATTACTTCGACATCATGATCACGCTTATCGAAGCTTATGAATCGAAGCAGTTTCCGGTGGACCTGCCCAATCCGATCGATGCGATCAAGTTTCGTATGGAGCAGTCTGGGCTAACTGCTGCTGACCTCGCACCCGCTATTGGCCGCACAAACCGAGTGTATGAAGTGCTCAATGGCAAACGTGCGTTGACGCTTCCGATGATCTGGAAACTTCACGATTTGTTCGGGATACCCGCGCAAAGCCTGATCAAGCCGATAAAGCAGGCTTGATCAGGTGTCAGTCGACTCCTGAAATCAGGCCGGCACACCCAAAATGATATGTGACGCCTTGATCACCGCCGTAGCACTCACGCCCGGCGCCAGGCCCAGTTCTGCCACAGCCTGGCGTGTCACGATCGAATAGACTTCGGTGCCGCCGTCGAGCTGGATGACGACTTCGGAGTTCACGGCGCCATCCATGACACTGGTGACCTTGCCTTCGAGGCAGTTGCGCGCCGACAGGCGAATGTCGCTGGACTAGCGAGAGATCTTCAGCGCCTGTCGAGCCTGATGCTTCTCCAGCGCCAGCTCGATCAAACGGCTGACCAGCTCGCTGTACGTCATACCGGTGGCCTGCCATAGCTTGGGGTACATGCTGATGCGGGTGAAGCCGGGCAACGAGTTGATCTCATTGATCAGCACTTCGCCAGTCTCGGTCAGGAACACGTCGACCCGCGCCAGTCCGGAACAGCCCAGCACCTGGAACGCCTCGACGGCCAGGGCACGGATGCGTTCACTGGCCTCGATGCTGATATTTGCCGGCACCACCACTTCAGCCGCTTGAGCGTCGATGTATTTGCTGTCGTAGGAATAGAACCCGCTGCGCACTACGATCTCGCCACAACCGCTGGCGATGGCGTCTTCGTTGCCGAGTACCGCGCATTCAATCTCGCGGCCACTGACGGCGGACTCGACCAAGACTTTCTCATCAAAACCCAGGGCCAGCTCCACTGCTGCCGCGTACTCGGCTTCGTCATTCACCTTGCTGACGCCCACGGAAGATCCCTGGTTTGCCGGTTTGACGAACAATGGCAGACCGAGTTTGCCTTGCACCTCGGTGAACCCGGTGCGCGCCGCGGTGGCGCGGGTCAGGGTGACGAACGGCGTGACCGCCAACCCGGCGTCACGCAGCAGGCGCTTGCTGATGTCCTTGTCCATGCAGACGGCGGAACCGAGCACGTCGGAGCCGACAAACGGCAGATCGGCCATGCGCAGCAAGCCTTGCAGGCAACCGTCTTCGCCCAGGGTGCCGTGGACAATCGGGAAGATCACATCGACGTGACCCAGCAGTTCCTGACCGGAGGTTTCCACCAATTGCTGACTGACCTTGCCCGGCACGACGGCCAGCTCGCGGTTGGACTGGTTAAGGGCAATCAGCGCCGGGTTTTCCTGATTGAGCAGGAAGTTCGAAGGGTCGTTCAGATGCCAGTGACCTTGCTTGTCGATGCCGATCAGCACCGGCTCGAAGCGCGACCGATCCAATGCATCGACGATGTTTTTCGCCGATTGCAGCGACACTTCGTGTTCAGCCGAACGACCACCAAAAATAATGCCTACCCGCAGTTTGCTCATTCAGAACTCCTCAACGATTGGCCACCAGATGTGCGCCGAACAGCAGATAGCAACTGCCGGCGAAGCGATCCAGCCATTTACGCGAACGATCATAAGCACCCGCGACCCGACGGCTGGCGAACAGCAGCGCCACGCTGCAATACCAACTGAATGACAAGGTCGCCATGGTCAGCACGGCCAGCACCAGCAACATCGGTGGCGGTGAAGCTGGCATGGCCGTGGCGAAAATCGTTGCGACGAATAGAGCGGCCTTGGGATTGGTCATGTTGCCCACAAAGCCCCGGCCATAAGCCGATAGCAGCGTGCGGCCGGCCCCATTCAGCGAGCCGCTATCGCCCGGCACACTCGGTGGTTTGCGCTTGAACTGCTTCAATCCCAGATAGATCAGGTAACAACCGCCGGCAATCTTGAAGCTCAGATAGAGCGTCGGCGCTGCGCTGAACAGCGACTTGATGCCCAAGCCACCCGCCAACCCCCAAAGCACCGTGCCCGTGGCCACGCCCAGCGCGGCGACGACACCGTGGCGCCGGGAGCAACTGGCAGCCAGTTGCGCGGTGTTGAAGAAGTTCGGCCCCGGCGTCACCACCGCAACCGTCCACAACAGCGCCAACGACAACAACGGAGCAGCGTAGCTCAGGTGGGATATTTCCATGATGTGGGGCGCCTTCGTGGCTTAACAAATATGCAACACCTTGCAACATTAGTCCGGGATTTTCTACCGGCCGGGTGATTCGATCGGCAGCAGACAGGCGGTTGGTCAGTGGGGTAACGTGTTCAGCATCGAGTTCAAGGCAACACCACCATGGCCAAGCACACGCCCCCCATCGACTGGTTCCACCGCGCGCCCGACGTCGGCGGGCTTCAGCGTTTCGAGGCTTTTTTTGCTGGCCACGGCTACGACCTTCACCGCCACGACACCTATGCCATCGGCCACACGCTGGCCGGTGTGCAGAGTTTTCAGTACCGCGGTGGCTGGCGCCACAGTCTGCCGGGCGGGACCATGGTGCTGCACCCGGACGAAGTTCACGATGGCGAAGCCGGCACCGAGACCGGGTTCCAGTACCGAATGATGTACATCGAACCGGCGCTGATCCAGCAGATGCTCGGCGGCCAGCCACTGCCATTTATCAAGACCGGTCTGTCGACGGATCCACGTTTGTTCGCCGCCACTGCCGTGCTGCTGCGAAGCCTCGATTGTCCCCTCGACCCTCTCGAAGAGCAGGATGCGCTGTTCGATCTGGCCCAAGCCTTGAACGGCGTTTCCGGAGTGCCTGCTACCCGCCAGAGCTTCGACTACGTGGCCGCCGAACGCGCGCGGGAATTCATCCACAGCGCGCTGGATCGCACCGTGACGCTGGAAGAACTGGCGCAACACAGCGGTCGCGATCGCTGGAGCCTGTCACGGGATTTTCGCCTGTTGTTCGGCACCAGCCCTTATCGATACCTGACCATGCGCCGCCTGGACCTGGTCCGCTCGCTGCTGATCCAGGGCCAGTCATTGGTCAGCGCCGCGTTGATCGCCGGCTTCACCGATCAGAGCCACATGACCCGGCAGTTCAGCAAAACCTACGGCCTGTCACCGGCCCGCTGGATGAAAATGCACCGCCGCTGAGCCACGCACAATCGTTCAAGAAGCACGCCGATGCGCGGGCTATCGTGGATTTACGATCAACCACGAGAGCTGCTTCATGAAAGCTTACGAAAGCCTGAATTTCGCTGAAAAAATCGCCAGGATCGGCCCGTACTGGACGCCTCGGGTCATCGCCGAGATGAACGACTATCAGTTCAAGGTGGTGAAACTGCTGGGGGATTTCATCTGGCACGATCACCTGGATACCGACGAAACCTTCATCGTCCTCGAAGGACAACTGCGCATCGACTTTCGCGATGGCCACGTGCTGGTGAACGCTGGCGAAATGTATGTGGTGTCAAAAGGTGTCGAGCACAAACCGTTCGCCGAGCAGGAGGTGAAACTCCTGCTGATCGAACCCAAGGGTGTGCTGAACACAGGCAACGAAGGTGGCGAGCGCACTGCGCAGAATGACGTCTGGGTGTGAAAGGCGGGCTGCTTACGGCTGCAAGGTCTTGCCGTCCACTGGATCGCCGATTTTCAGGAAATGCCCGCCCGCCACATGGTGCAAGGTGCGCAACGCGTCTTGCCCTTCGAAGTGCCAGCGACCGTCACTGAACACCCGCTCGTCTGCCTGAGCGGCAATCACTTCGGCCAGGAACAGATCGTACTGCTGGTGATTGTCGGGCTCCGGCAGCAGTCGGCATTCCAGCCAGGCGACGCAGCCCTCGAGCATCGGCGCATCGATCAATTCAGCGCTGAAGGTCGGCAAGCCATAGACCTGGAATTTGTCCCGGCCTTGGTCCCGGGTCAATTCCAGTCCCGACGTCGAACCCACGGTCTGGACGATATCGGCCTGGGCGGCGCAGGGAACATTCAGCACAAACGTGCCCGAAGCCTCCAGCAATTGCCGTGTCCAGGTGGACTTGTCCAGCACCACGGCAATTTTCGGCGGCTCGAAATCCAGCGGCATGGCCCAGGCCGCCGCCATGATGTTGCGCTGGCCGTCATGAGCCGCGCTGACCAGCACGGTCGGGCCGTGATTGAGCAGACGATAAGCCTTGGCCAAGGGAACCGGACGGCGGTGAGAAACGCTCATGATGGCTGCTCCTGGAGAAAACGCCGATTGTAGCGATTTACGCCGCGATGGCAGTCATCAAGTCGTCAACTGATTGGCAAACTGCCCGACCGCATTCACCACTTTCTGTGCCCCGTCCTGAATCTCGACAATCACCGTCCCCGCCTCTGCCGCCAGCGCCAGCCCCTGTTCAGCCTGGAGTTTGCCCTCGGTCATCAGCGCCACGGCGTTGCGCGCCATGTCCTGGTTCTGACGCACTACGCCGACAATTTCATCGGTTGCCTGGCTGGTGCGCGAAGCCAATTGCCGGACCTCATCCGCCACCACCGCGAAACCACGCCCCTGTTCCCCGGCCCGAGCCGCTTCGATGGCCGCGTTGAGCGCCAGCAGGTTGGTCTGTTCGGCAATCCCGCTGATGGTTTTGACGATGGTGCCGATCACCAGCGACTGCTCGTTCAGCGCTTCGATGCCTTCACCGGCGGTCTGCATGTGCGTGGCAAGGTCACGCATCACGTTGACCGCCTGAGTCACCACAGCGTTACCGCGCTGCGCGCTGCTGTCGGTTTGCTGCGAGGTGCTATAGGCAATGTTGGCCGCTTCGGCGACGGCTTGCTCCTGATTGACTTGATCGGTAATCACCGTGGCGAACTTCACCACTTTGTAGAGCTTGTTGTTGGCATCGACCACCGGGTTGTAGGAAGCTTCCAGCCAGACCACGCGACCGTGGCTGTCGATGCGCTTGAAACGGCCAGCGACGAACTCGCCTGCATTCAAGCGGCGCCAGAAGTCCTGATACCCGGCGCTGTTGTATTCCTCGGGTTCGCAGAAGGTGCGGTGATGTTTGCCCTTGATCTGCGCCAGGCTGCAACCCATGCCACTGAGGAACCGGTCGTTGGCCGCCAGCACGTTGCCATTGAGGTCAAACTCGATCACTGCCGTGGAACGCACGAGCGCGCCGATCAGGTTCTCATGCTCACGTGACGCCTCGATGGTGCGGGTCAGGTCACTGGAGTAAATCGAGAAGTGTTTGATTCGGCCGTCCGCGGACCGAACCGGCTGCACGATCGAGCGCAGCCAGGCTTCCTGGCCATTGCCGCGCAACAAACGCACCGTGCCGGCAAAGTGCTCGCCACGGGTCAACGCGACCTTGAAGCGCTGGTGGAATTCGTCCGACTTCACATGGGCCGGGACGATGTCTTCGATGTGTCGCCCTATCAGGTCGCTGCTTTTGTAGAGCATCTCGCCGATGAAGTTCTGGTTGACCGATTGAATCCGCCCATCGACATCGAGGGTCAGGACCAGCATCTCGCTTTCCAGACTTTCCTTCACTTGCTGGAGGCTGGAGAGTTCTTCGCGAAGAGCCGACAGCTCCTGCTTCAAGCGTTTGTTGAACATGGGGATACACCGATGGACAGGGATAGAAAGCGGTATGCAGCCTAACCATCGGCCTGGGGGATATTTTCTGAAGAGTGTTTCAGGGTTGTCCTACAAAAATAGTTGCTACACGTACGGTGCTACCTTCGATTACATCGCGCCAGCAGTCGAGCAACTGCCAACTCTTGGCATCCGCGTCCCGAAATACGCGGCACTGCCCACACCCACAGCCCCCATCACCGCGCAGAAGATCACGCAGATCCATGGGCTCCACGGCATCAGGCCGATCAGCAACAACGGTGTGATACTCGCCCAGACGGCGTAGGCAATGTTGTAGGTGAAGGAAATCCCCGAGACACGAATCCGCGCCGGGAACAGGCTGACCATCACCGACGGCACCGCGCCGACCACCCCACAACCGAGACCGGCCACCGCGTACGCCAGGCCGATCCAGTTGCCACCGATGATCAGGCAGGTATAGAGCACGCCGATGCCCAGTGGCAGCAGCAGGCTATAGAGCATCACCGTGCGCCAGGCGCCAATGCGGTCGACCAGCAGCCCGGCGAGTACGCAGCCGATGTTCAAAAAGACAATGCCCAAGGCACTCAGGGCGAAGGTGTGGCTGGCGGTCATACCGAAGGTTTTCTGCATCATGGTCGGGGTGATCACCACGAACACCACCACCGCCGAGGTCAGTACGCAGGTGAGGATCATCGCCGGTAGCATGGCCAGACGGTGTTCACGCAAGACCGTGCGCAGCGGCAGTTCGACAGCTGCATCCCGCTGGGCCTGCATGGCCATGAACACCGGGGTTTCGCTGAGCCAGCGGCGTAGCCAGACGCCGATTACGCCGAACACGCCGCCCAGCAGGAACGGGTAGCGCCAGGCGTAATCAAGGATTTCTGCCGGGGAGAACGCCTGTGCCAGAAAAGTCGCCGTTAGCGCACCGATCAGGTAACCAAACGTCAACCCGGCCTGCAGGAAACCGAGGGCATAACCGCGATGCCCGGCCGGTGCATGTTCGGCGACGAATACCCAGGCGCTCGGCACTTCGCCGCCCACCGCCGCGCCCTGGAGGATTCGCAGGGCCAACAGCAGCAGCGGTGCGAAATAACCGATCTGGGCGTAGGTCGGCATGATGCCGATCAACAGGCACGGCAGCGCCATCATCAGGATGCTCAGGCTGAAGACCTTCTTGCGGCCCAGCCGGTCGGCGAAATGCGCCATCAGAATCCCGCCCAACGGCCGCGCCAAATAACCGGTTGCGAAGATCCCGAAGCTTTGCAGCAGTCGCAGCCACTCGGGCATTTCCGGCGGGAAGAACAGCTGGCTGAGGGTCAGGGCAAAAAATACGAAAATGATGAAATCGTAGATTTCCAGCGCGCCGCCAAGGGCTGCAAGGCCGAGGGTCTTGTAATCCGAGCGGGTGAACGGCGCCGGGCGCGAGTGGGTGTTGGCGGTCATGAAAAGAACTCTGGCATAGGCAAAAAACCAAGGCGCCCATGGTCTACGCAAACGCGCCAACGGACAACCCGTTAGACCAAAGTCCTAGACGCGTAAAACCTCGTCACAAAATAGAACCGATTGTTTTACTGTTGCCACCTGTCTAGACGGGCCTTTGCGGTCCTGAAGACCACAACAAACATAAAAATTCGAGGTACACCCGTGGCCGCTGATATCGAAGATACCCGCTCTGCCCGCTTTGCCCTGCGCTGCTCAAGTTTTGCCGAACGCTGGTTCCCCGACTCCTGGGTGTTTGCCGCACTGGCGGTGATTATCGTCGCCGTGGCCACCCTGTTCATGGGCGCCAAACCCACCGACGCCGCCATGGCCTTCGGTGACGGCTTCTGGAGCCTGATCCCGTTCACCATGCAGATGGCTTTCGTGGTGATCGGCGGTTATGTGGTCGCCAGCTCGCCACCGGCAGTGAAACTGATCGACCGGCTGGCGCGGATCCCGAAAAACGGCCGCTCGGCCGTGGCCTGGGTTGCGTTGATCTCCATGGTCGCTTCGCTGCTGAACTGGGGGCTGTCGCTGGTGTTTGGCGGATTGCTGGTGCGCGCCCTCGCCCGCCGTACCGATCTGAAAATGGACTACCGCGCTGCCGGTGCTGCCGCCTATCTGGGTCTCGGCGCGGTGTGGGCCTTGGGCTTGTCCTCGTCCGCCGCGCAATTGCAGGCCAACCCGGCCAGTCTGCCGCCGTCGATTCTGTCGATCACCGGGGTGATTCCTTTCACGCAAACAATCTTTCTCTGGCAATCCGGCGTGATGTTGCTGGCGCTGATCGTGATCTCGCTGATCATCGCCTACGCCACTGCACCCGGCCCGAACTCGGCCCGCGATGCCGAAGCCTGCGGCATCGATCCGAGCTTTAACCTGCCGCCGTTGCAACCGCGCACCCGACCCGGCGAATGGCTGGAGCACAGCCCGCTGCTGACGATTTTGCTGGTGCTGCTGGCGGCCGGATGGCTGTTCCACGAGTTCTCGACCAAACCGGCTATCAGCGCGATTTCCGGGCTGAACACCTACAACTTCCTGTTCATCATGCTCGGTGCCCTGCTGCACTGGCGCCCGCGCAGCTTCCTTGACGCTGTGTCCCGCGCGGTACCGACCACCACGGGCGTACTGATTCAGTTCCCGCTGTACGGCTCGATCGCGGCGCTGATGACCACCGTCAAAGGCACTGACGCTCAGACGCTGGCTCACCACATCTCGACCTTTTTCGTACAAATCGCGTCCCACGACACCTACGCACTGCTGATGGGCGTGTACTCGGCGATCCTCGGTTTCTTCATCCCGTCCGGCGGCGGCAAATGGATCATCGAAGCGCCGTACGTCATGCAAGTGGCCACCGACCTGAACTACCACCTGGGCTGGGCCGTACAGATCTACAACGCCGCCGAAGCCCTGCCGAACCTGATCAACCCGTTCTACATGCTGCCGCTGCTGGGTGTGCTCGGGTTGAAGGCGCGGGACTTGATCGGGTTTTCGTTCGTGCAACTGCTGGTGCACACGCCGCTGGTGCTGTTTCTGCTGTGGGCGTTGGGGACGACGCTGACGTATACGGCACCGGTCATGCCGTAACACGTAAGTGATTGCACCCGCTGCGGGCAGGTGCAATCCGTTCACCCTGCTTGAGCATGAAACAAACGCCTAGATTTATCCTACATACAGGCTCGATTGCGCCTGACATGAAACCCGGAGAGTTCTTATCTCCAACCTATAAATCGCTGAGTAAACTCCGACAGCTCACAAACTTTTAAAGCAAGACAGCACTGACCAAGGATGAACAAACACATGTCTTTAATATCGAAAACGCTGGAAGAGATGATTAACGAGATTTACCAGGACGGTAGGGTTTCAGTCGTTGAATATAAAAAGCTGCGTGATGATGCAGATCGCCGTATGGACGCTGTCGTCCGCGAGTTCGGCCAGCACAACAATTTGACCGCCCTTCAAAAAGCGATGGATGTAGTAATGCAATTAACGCAAACGTCCATCATTGATGCCAAAAAAGCCAAACTGACCGATACAGGAGAGGCCATCGTCAAGGATGCCGTATTTGCACAGGTCGAGTACTTGCGCGCCGGTACTCATCTGGCACTAAAACTGTTGTAACGCTTCAACCTCCGTCCGGCCCATAGACATTAAGCCCGGGCCGGACTCCATAACCGAGAGTTCCTGGCATACACACCGCAGGCTCTACGCAAAAAACTACACGCAAACACTGTTCTGTGTAACGCCGCTGATCCAGTATGGCGCGTAACCCAATCAACGGGACCACGCTGAAAAGGATCTGAGCATGTTCAAATTCGCAGGACTCACCCTCGCGGCCCTCACCCTGAGCGCCGCCGCCCATGCTGATGTCGACCTGAAGCTGGGCAGTACCGAACGCGTCACCCGCCTGTTCGCCTATCCCAACAACTGCAACGTGATCTGCTTTCGCAACTGGACGCTGGAGCAAACGGTCGAGCATTACCTGACCCAAAGCGTGCAGCGCGATGGTTACAGCGCGGCGAAAGTGCTGGTCAAAACCGATAACGATCAGCTCTACGCCGAAATCAGCGGCGTACCCCGTGGCTATGAAAAACCGCTGGCGGCGTTGCTCGATGCCGGTGATCTGGCCTATACCGGCGCCAGCAAGCTGAATGCCGATGGCAAGTGGGCTTACAGCTGGTATCTGTTCCTGCCACTGGGCATGGCCCTGGAAAACCGCAAAAGCGTTGAACTGTTGCACTTCCCGCCGGATTATTCGCTGACCCAGGCCCAAGACTATCTGGAGTCCAAGACCACCGACCGTTGGGCCACGCTGCTGACCGCCAACGGTATTCCTGGCGACCAGACGCCGGGCTACCAGACCATCATCGACATCGCACCGATTGCCGCGCCGTCCAACGCCGGCAAGGATCTCGAAGGCGTCTACGACTATTTCAAGGACTACCAGACCACCATGGTCAAGCAACTCAGCCAGAACGCCAGTGGTGCGGCGTTGCCGATGGTCGCCTTCGGCGCGCCAGTGCGTAACTGGATCAAGCAGCAATACGGGCCGACCGTGAACGTGCTGGGCCTGGTCAGCATCAGTCCGAGCGACGGAGTGAAAGTGCCAGTGCTGGGTTCCAACCACCCAAGCTACATTTGGTACGCCGCCGACCCGGAAAGCTATACCGGCAACGATGCCCAGGCCAAGGCCGACGCGGCTGGCCTTAAAGTCATGGGCCAGGATTTGAGTGCCGCGTGCTGGCAGGCCGCCATGGGCCGCCAACCGGACAGTAATCCCGACGTTGAACTGAAAAGTTGCACCCAAACCTGGCAAGCGGCCCAGGCAGAAAAAACCTGCGAGCTGTTCTATACCTCGATCCGCAACCTGACTCCCGAAAAAGCCATGGCCAAGTGCGCGACGGCACCGATCAAAGCTCAGCTTAAACAGCTGAAAGCCCCGGTACCTGCGACTGCGATCCCTGTCCCGCCTCTGTAAAACGATGACCGGCGGGTCTACTGTCATAACTGACAGTAGACCCGCCGTTTCATTTGCGAGAGGCTTGAGTCGTTCCCATGTGTTGCAGTGCTGACAGGATTGTCAGCTGATGGAGGTCGCAGCACCCAGCCGACAAGGATCGTTATGAAAACCCACGCCCTGCACGAGACGCTTGCACAACCTCCCGATGGGATTTATCCATTTGCGGAGCTGCCCGTTCGCCTTGGATTCCCCTCCAGGGCCGACTTCGAGATTATCGACAACACCAACGGATCGGCGGCAGCCGTCGCAGTACTTCGGGACTTTCCACGCATCAGCCGAATTTGTCGGGCGTCGGGGCATCTGCTGCCTTATCGGTGTCGGCATACCCGGCAACTGGCCCGTGGCATCCATGTCTACGACCCGCGCTTCTGCGGGCTGCTGCGACACTCCTGCGACCCAAACGTATTTCTCGACATGAGCGAGCTGTGGCTATGGGCGCTGAAGGACATCAAAAAAGGCGACCGACTGACGATGGACTACGCCACCACCGAAGACAAACTCATGCGTCAGTTCGCCTGCCAGTGTGGCTCGTTCGACTGCCGTGGCTGGATCACCGGCTACGATGAATCGCCGAACGCCGACGGCCAGTTGTTTCTGCAGCACTGGCGCCGGCGAAGTCTATGCTGAAGGGCGTTACAACGCCTCGACCGGACGCAGACGGTATTGCGGCGGTAATTGCTCGAAACCGCTGATGGTGGCGTTCAGGCTTTTCCAGCGACCGTCCTTGATGCCATAAATGCAGCCGTGAACAGACAGGCTCTGCCCGCGATGCCAGGCGTTTTGCACAATGCTGGTGTGCCCGACATTGGCCACTTGCTGGATCACGTTGTATTCGCAGAGGCGGTCGACCCGCTCTTCTTCAGTGGGCAATTTGGCGAGTTCTTCGCGTTTCTCATAATAGAGATCGCGAATCGAGCGCAGCCAGCCGTCGATCAGGCCCAGCTGACGGTCCTGCATTGAGGCGCGCACGCCGCCGCAGCCATAGTGACCGGTCACGAGGATGTGTTTGACCTTGAGCACGTCGACCGCGTACTGAATCACCGACAGACAGTTGAGGTCGGTGTGAAGCACCACGTTCGCCACGTTGCGGTGTACAAACAGATCGCCGGGCAGCATGCCGACGATCTCGTTCGCCGGCACCCGGGCGTCGGAGCAACCGATCCACAGGTATTCCGGGGTTTGCTGACGGGCCAGCTTGGCGAAGAAATCAGGATCTTCTTTGGTGATTGCGTCAGCCC
>NZ_JBBWCB010000434.1:0-214 GCF_039888995.1 Pseudomonas rossensis
ACGGGGTCGAATACCGCTACCTTGATATCCAGCTCGACCAGGGCCGCGAGGCCGTCGATGGATTTTCGGAAGTCCACGGGCTTGGGGTATAGGTACACTTTTTCGACTTTGGCGTCGGGACGCATCATGACGGACTGGCTCCAGAAAGAAATCGGGAGCACAGCATCGGACATCAGGTTTCGGCTTGGAATGTGGGCTTCATGGAGCGCTTACA
>NZ_JBBWCB010000435.1:0-213 GCF_039888995.1 Pseudomonas rossensis
GTTTCACCGGCCTGGTACTGAGTACCGCCGACCGTGAAATTAACTACGCTGACCGGGCCGTCGACGCTGCTGGTGCCGGTGAGCACGCTGCCGTTGACTGGGGCGTCTTCGCTGGTGGTCACGGTTTCGCTGATGTCGGTGAAGCTGTCATCGACCGGGGTCACGCTGATGTTCAAGGTCGAGGTGACGTCAGAACCGGAGCCGTCAGTGACG
>NZ_JBBWCB010000436.1:0-213 GCF_039888995.1 Pseudomonas rossensis
ACGGGGTCGAATACCGCTACCTTGATATCCAGCTCGACCAGGGCCGCGAGGCCGTCGATGGATTTTCGGAAGTCCACGGGCTTGGGGTATAGGTACACTTTTTCGACTTTGGCGTCGGGGCGCATCATGACGGACTGGCTCCAGAAAGAAATCGGGAGCACAGCATCGGACATCAGGTTTCGGCTTGGAATGTGGGCTTCATGGAGCGCTTAC
>NZ_JBBWCB010000437.1:0-208 GCF_039888995.1 Pseudomonas rossensis
GCCGCCAACTACAACGGCACGGTGCCGACGGTCAGCTACACCGTCACCGACGGCTCCGGCAGCAATGTCACCTCGACCCTGAACATCAACGTCACCCCGGTCGACGACAGCTTCACCGACATCAGCGAAACCGTGACCACCAGCGAAGACGCCCCAGTCAGCGGCAGCGTGCTTAACGGGACGTCGAGCGTTGATGGTCCGGTCAGCG
>NZ_JBBWCB010000438.1:0-201 GCF_039888995.1 Pseudomonas rossensis
GCTAATGCCGATCAGTTAAGCCAAAACGCGATCCGTAGCAGCTGGCGAAGCCTGCGTTCGGCTGCAAAGCAGTCGTGAAATCAGACGATGCGGTGTTTCAGGAAGACCGCAAACTCAGGTTTTACGACTGCTGCGCAGCCGAACGCAGGCTTCGCCAGCTGCTACGGATTGTGTCGTTCCTTAACTGACCGGCATTAGCCT